>QNFN01000181.1 GCA_003645555.1 Gammaproteobacteria bacterium
ATCATCAGGTTCAGGGCCTCTTCAAGACCGGCGCCGGAATGGACCGTCACCAGGCGGCTCCGCGACAGATCGGTCATCACCGACAGAGCCGAGTTGCCAGAGTCGACCGTGCGGTCGCGGCGGTGATGGTAGGTGAGCAGTTCGAGACTGTCTGCGAGCGGCTGCGTAGTCAGCCGACGGAACGGATAATCAGTCATGTCATACCCCTTGATACTGTTCGTATCGCGGCATGTCTGAATGTAGCAAAATCCTCGATCAAGGGTAGAGACATACCGTAGTCGTCGCCACACAGGTAATTTAACCCAATTGATTATGTGGTTACAGGTCCCGTGAGTTGACCGGGTTGCTGAGGCTTGTGCTCACCATGATGGGCTGGGAAGTCACCAGGGATGGCCTCGTGACCTGACGGTGTTTCGGGCATGGGTTAATCCGGTGCGTCTTCAGAGGAACCTCTGATCACGCCTGGACAAGATGGATGGTGCTACGGAATGTCCAGACTCCAGGCGTAAAGCGCAGGTGATCGCTGGTTTTGGCGCAGCTTGGCAACGACAAAACTGGATGTTCCGGGCACAAGATTCCGGATTCATGACGTGATCAGAGCTTCCCAAGGGTAAACTCCCGCGATGATTGCGTTGCGTAACATCACCCTCCACCGCGGCGGTCGACCGTTGCTCGAGGCGGTCGACCTCATGCTCCATAACGACCAGAAGGTCGGTATCACCGGGGCTAACGGCAGCGGTAAGTCGAGCCTGTTCGCACTGCTGCTCGGTGAACTCCACGCCGAGACCGGCGAAGTCAAACTTCCCGGAGGACTGGTCATTGCTCACGTGGCGCAGGAGGTGCCCGGGGGCGAGCAGTCTGCGCTCGATTTCGTTCTCGAGGGCGATACCGAAGTGGTCCGACTGGAACGTGAATTGCGCATCGCTGAGGAGGACGATGATGGCTCGCGGCTGGCCCATCTCTACGCCGACTACGAGGCTCACGATGGCTACCGGGCCCGGCCCCGGGCGGCGACCATCCTGCACGGCCTCGGCTTTTCCGCGTCGGAACAGCAACGGCAGATAGCGACATTCTCCGGTGGCTGGCGAGCCCGCCTCAACCTGGCGCAAGCCCTGATGTGCCCGTCGGATCTGCTGCTGCTCGACGAGCCGACCAACCACCTCGATCTCGATGCGGTGATCTGGCTTGAGGAGTGGCTGCGACGTTATGCAGGCACCTTGCTTCTGATCTCACACGACCGCGATTTTCTCGACAACGTCACCGGCAGCATCGTCCATATCGAAAACCGGCGGGTGACGCTCTACAAGGGCAACTACGCACAATTTGAGCGCCAGCGTGCCGAGCGGCTCGCCCAACAGCAGGCCCTGGCCGTGCGCCAGCAGCGCGAGATCGCTCATATTCGCTCTTTTGTCGAGCGTTTCCGTGCCAAGGCGACCAAGGCCCGCCAGGCACAGAGCCGTCTGAAGACCCTGGCGCGGATGGAACTGGTCGCCGCCGCCGAAATCGACTCGCCGATTCGCTTCCAGTTTCGTATCCCGGACCGTTGTCCGACCCCGTTGCTCAGGCTCGAAGAGGCGAGCGTCGGCTACGACGGGACACCGGTCCTTGACGGAATCGAGATGACGTTGACCCCCGGGGCCCGGCTTGGACTGCTCGGACGCAACGGTGCCGGCAAGTCGACACTGGTCAGACTGCTGGCCGGGGCCATGGCGCCACTCGGCGGTACGCGTCATGAGGCCCGACACTTGAAAGTGGGCTATTTCGCCCAGCACCAGCTCGAAGCCCTGCGTCCCGATGAGAGTCCCATGCAGCACCTGCAACGCCTGGCGCCAGGAGTGCGTGAACAGGAGTTGCGGGATTTCATCGGTGGTTTCGGCTTTCGTGGTGATGATGCACTGCGGCGGGTGGCGACCTTCTCCGGAGGCGAACGCACCCGACTGGCGCTGGCGTTACTGGTCTATCAGAAGCCGAACCTGCTGCTGCTCGACGAACCGACCAACCATCTCGATATGCTGATGCGCGACACCCTGGTCGAAGCCCTGCAGGAATTTCCAGGTGCGCTGGTGGTGGTCTCTCACGACCGCTACCTGCTGCGTGCGGCCACCGACACCTTGTTGCTGGTCGCTGACGGAAGCGTATTGCCGTTCAATGGCGATCTTGACGATTATCGCGACTGGTTGGCAAAAGGGAGTTGGGGGGCTGACGACAAATCCTCTTCTGCTCCACGCCAGGCGACTGTCACCGTGTCGCCCAAGACACAGAAACGTGAGGCGTCCGTGCGGCGCCAGGCCCTCTCGAAACAGCGCCGCCCACTCGAGCGCAGCCTGCAAAAGCTGGAGCGTAAACTGGAGGAATTGCAACAGGCACTGGTGACGAACGAATCGCGCCTCGGTGAGCAGGCTCTGTACGAAGACGGAATGAAGACGGAGTTGACCGCCGAGATCGAACGCCGTGGGCAACTGCAGACCGAATTGGCCTACACGGAGAAGATGTGGCTCGAAGTGGGCGAGGAACTCGAACAGATCGCGGCCGATTAAACCGCCGCCTGGAGCGGTTGGTCTGTGGCAGAATCGAAGGCCAGCACAGGGAGATCCACACATTGCGGGTGCGTGGAGCGTGAGCCATGACCGAAGCTACTGATATCGCTGTTCGTCTCGCTCGTGCCAAGTGGGCGTACGTCACGCGTAACGTTGACCATGACCTGGCCAGCCAGCTGCTTGCCGGTGACCACGCACCGAATGCTGGTGACCTCCTGCTGGCGCGGGTCGACCAGCGTGGCCAGCACCGGCGCCTCGAATTGACAACCAGCCGCCGTGCCGAGCTTTTCGAGGGCGACGAGATCGTCGTCGCTTACGCTGATCGATACGCACCAGACCAGTTCGAGGGCATGGTCCCTGATCATCTTGGCCGTTGTCGGCTGGTGGCGGCGGGCGGTATCGCCGCCCGGCTGCTGCACGCCCACCAGCGAGTCAAGAGCGCCACCCGTATCACCCCGCTTGGCTTGCTCGCCGACAGTGAGGGGGCGCGCCTGAATCTGCACCGCTTCCGTTTACCCACCCAGCAGGAGATCGCTCCGGAACCACTGTTCCTCGCCGTGGCTGGCACGGCAATGAACTCCGGTAAGACCACGGTCTGCTCCAACCTGGTCAAGGGGCTGGTGCGGCGCAAGCTGCGGGTTGCGGCGGCCAAGCTGACCGGTACCGGCGCCGGTGCCGACTACCGGAGCCTGATAGATGCCGGAGCCGAGCCGGTGTTCGATTTTGTCGATGCTGGCTACGCCTCGACCTATCGCCTCGATCACGCCACGGTGTGGAAGGTCGCCCGGACGCTTTGCGCTCACCTCACGGCATCGCGACCGGATGTGGTCGTACTCGAGATCGCCGATGGCTTGTTGCAGGAAGAGACAGCTGCGTTGCTTGCCCGCAAGAGCTTCAACCGCCGCCTCGACGGCGTCATGTTCGCTGCCTACGACGCCCTCGGTGCCCAGGCGGGCGTCGCGTGGCTCGAACAACAGAAGATCCCGGTGATTGGCGTCACCGGGGTGCTTACCAACTCACCACTGATGGTGCGCGAGGCACAGCACGCAACCCAGCTTCCGGTGTATGCCACCGAGGCCCTGCGCCGGACGAATGTCGCGGCGCTGGTCCACAATTGTCTACAGGCGCGCCGCCACCGACGCGATAGCTGATGACGGGACTGCCACCGATCTTCGACCGTCGCCGGCAGCGGGTATTTGCCCGGCTGGTGGTCAATGGATTGGTGCAAGCCACGGCCATCGTTGGTGCGATGCTGCTGGTACGCCATGCGTTCGACGTACTGCTTAATCCCGCCTTCGACGACCCCGAGGTGCACCTGTTCGACATGAGCGAAGTGGGCCAGATCGCATTTTTTGCCGGCGGTCTGTTGCTTTGCACCGGGCTGGCGGCCCTGTTGCGCCTGGTCGAGCGTGTCGATGCCGAGCGACTGGGGCAGGACTACGTGCACAAGGTTCGACTGCTGCTCTACGACAGTATGGGCAAATTCGCACCCCGGGCCCTGGCCGCACATACCACCGGTGCGGTGATGCTGCGTTTCGTCGGCGATCTCAACTCCCTGCGGCGCTGGGTCAGTCTCGGTATGGCTAGGGTCGTCGTCACGGCGATCGTGGTGCGTAGTAGGCTTGGCTTCATGGCCTGGCTCGATTTCTGGCTGGCCCTTGGCTGCACGGCGATCCTTGGCCTTGGCCTGGCCGGCAACCTGCTGCTTGGCCCACGCATGCATCGCACCGTGACCGAAGCGCGTCGGCGCCGCGGTCATCTCGCCGCCAACATCACCGAAAAGCTCGGTGCCTTCGTCGTCCTGCCGGTGTTCGACCAGGTCCGCAACGAGCGCAGTCGTTTCAGCCGTCACAGTCGCCGGCTTCGTGATGCCATGATCGATCGTGCCCATCACTCCGGCCAGATGCGGGTGGTCACCGAAGGGGCCACGGCGGTGTCGATGGCGCTGGTGCTGTCACAGGGTGCGCTCGAGGTGTTCTGGGGGATGACCACATCCGGCAACGTGGTCGCTGCCCTGGCCGTGGTCGGTTTCCTGGTCGGCCCGCTGCGCGGCCTGGGGCGGGTCCACGAGTACTACCAGGCGGCACGGGTGTCGCGCGACAAGGTGGTCGACTTCCTGCAGACACGGCGCATGCGTGGCCGCTCGTCACGGCGTGCATCGCTGGAGATGAGGGAGGGCCGGAGCGAGGTGCAGAATGTCCGGGTCAAGGGTGCGCTGCACGGCGATCCTTGGCCTTGGCCTGGCCGGCAACCTGCTGCTTGGCCCACGCATGCATC
>QNFN01000182.1 GCA_003645555.1 Gammaproteobacteria bacterium
ACGACGCACGCATCCCGAGCATCGCCAAGATCGAGAGCCGACGTGGCGTCGACAACCTCGACACCATCGTCACTGCCGCCAACGGCACCATGGTCGCGCGTGGCGACCTCGGCGTAGAACTGCCGCTGGCGGAAGTCGCCGGCACCCAGAAAAAAATCATCCACACCACCGTCTACAACGGCAAACCGGTTATTACCGCGACGCAGATGCTCGACTCCATGGAGCGCAACCCGAAGCCGACCCGGGCCGAGGCGAGCGACGTCGCCAACGCCATCCTCGACGGCAGTTCGGCGGTGATGCTCTCGGGCGAGACGGCGATGGGTCGCTACCCGGTGGAGGCGGTGCAGACCATGGCCACGCTGGCACTGAAAGCCGAGTCCTACCTGACCGAGTACGGCCATCTGCAGAAGAGCCGGCCCAACCCGGCCAACGTCATCACCGAGGCGGTCAGCCAGGCCGCGGTGCAGATGGCGACCAACCTCGGCGCCCAGGCGATCATCAGCCTGACCACGACCGGGTTCACCTCGCGCCTGGTCTCCAAGCATCGTCCCGAGTGTTCCATCCTGGCGATCACCGAGTCGCCGCTGGCCGCACGCCGGCTGGCGATGAACTGGGGCGTGGTACCGATACTCTGCCCACCCGATCTGGCCGACCGTGAAAAAATCGCTTACGCCATTGGCGTGGCACGCAAGCGGGAGATGCTGCGTGAGGGCGACCTGGTGGTGGCCACCGCCGGCTACCACCAGCAACCAGGCACGACCGACCAGATCCGGGTGATCACACTGCCACCGGAGGCGGCCGGCTGACGCCGGTCGGGCGCAGCCCGTGGCCATCCTGCTCGGCGCCATCGCCGACGACTTCACCGGCGCGACCGACCTGGCCAACACCCTGGTGAGCCAGGGCATGCGTACCGTGCAGACCATCGGCGTGCCACAGACCGATCTCGACCTCGGTGACGCCGAAGCGGTCGTCGTCGCACTGAAGTCGCGCACCGCGCCGGTAACCGAAGCGGTCAGTGCCTCGCTCGAAGCTCTCGACTGGCTGCGCCATCTCGGTGCCCGGCAGTTTTTCTTCAAGTACTGCTCGACCTTCGACTCGACACCCGCAGGCAACATCGGCCCGATCGCCGACGCCCTGCTCGACGCCCTTGACGACGACTTCGCGCTGGTCTGCCCGGCATTCCCGGCCAACGGACGCTCGGTCTACCTGGGCCACCTGTTCGTTGGCAACCAACTGCTTTCCGATTCATCGATGAAAGATCACCCGCTGACGCCGATGCGCGACTCTAGCCTGCCGCGGCTGCTGCAGGCGCAATCCAAACGACGGGCCGGGGTGATCCCCTACCCAACCGTCACCACCGGTGCCGAAGCAACCCGGACGGCGTGCGACAAACTGCGCGCCGCAGGCATCAGCTACGGCGTAGCCGATGCCCTGACCGACGTCGATCTGCTGACGCTCGGCGCCGCCGCGGCCAACCACAAACTGGTCACCGGCGGCTCCGGCATCGCCCTCGGTCTGCCGGCCAATTTCCGCCACCAGGGGCGGCTCGACGAGCCGGTCAACCCGAAGTTGCCAACCGCCACTGGACCCGCGATGGTCATTGCCGGCAGCTGCTCGGAGGCAACACGCGGCCAGGTCGACCATGTCCGTGATTTGTGGCCCTGCCTGAAGCTCGACGTCGACCGTCTCGCCAACGGCGAACCGGTTGCCGACGAAGCGGTCGCCTGGGCACGAGACCAGAGCCGTGCCACACCGCTGATGATCTACAGCTCGGCCAATCCGGATGAAATCGCCAGGGTCCAGGCCACCCATGGCCGAGAAGCGGCCGGCACCCTGGTCGAAGAAGCCCTCGGATGGATTGCCCACGACCTGGTCGACGGTGGCTGGCGTCGGTTGATCGTCGCCGGCGGCGAGACCTCGGGCGCTGTGGTCTCGGCACTCGGCGTCCGCGGCCTGCGTATCGGTCCAGAGATCGATCCCGGTGTGCCGTGGACCGAAACCCTGGACACCCCACACTTGGCACTGGCGCTGAAATCGGGCAACTTCGGTGCCGAAGATTTCTTCTCCAGGGCGCTGGAGATGCTGCCGTGAGACCGCTGCCGACGTCGCCGTAGCCCTGCCTGGATAGTGAGCCAGAACAGTCCTGACGGGCAGCGCGTTCTATCCCGTTGGCGGTCGGGCTCAAGCCCGACAGATCGGACTGAAGTCCGACCCACAAGGGCTTGGCGCGGGTGGTGCGGGTCAATCCAGTCTGATGAAGTGCCTGAGATCCGAGCCACATAATGTGTTTGAACCCTGCCGTGCCCCGACTTTTGATGTAGGTCGGGCTTCAGCCCGACGCGGCGGGGCTTTCCGCTTCAACCTGGCCGACGTACAAGCCTGCGGTAACTGGACGACTCCAGTCGGACTGGAGTCCGACCCGCACGGGTCAGTCTCTACGGCGCCGGACTCGCCATTTTCCGGAAATCCCTGTGCAAAATCCTGGTTAGTCGGCCAAATCCGTCTTCAGGTAGTCGATGATCTTCTTACGCTCCTCGTCATCGGCGACGCGGATCGACTTGGTCGAGCCGGGAGCGAAGTGGCCGGCGCCGGCGAGGAACTCGTTGAGATCCGCATCGGTCCAGGTGCCACCCTTCTGGTTCAGCGCCTCGGAGTAGACGAAGCTGTCCCGGTCACGCGCCTTATCGTCACCGATGATGCCCCACGGCCGTTCAGGATAGCGGTACTCCCCGGCCAGTACCGGCAGGGCGCAGGCGACGCCGAGCAACATGAGCAGCGGTCTGCGGATGGATCGGGATTTTATCTGGAGACGAGACGGTCTCTGCATCCGGGCCTGCCGGTATAACCCCGCAGTGGGGCAAGAATACCGTACGATCAACGTCAAGACACGACCGCCACGCTCGTGGCGATGATGGGGAACAGGAGGACGGCATGGGGCCACTGCACGGCGTCAGGGTGGTGGAGATGGCGGGCATCGGCCCCGCCCCGGCCTGCGGCATGCTGCTCGCCGACCTCGGAGCCGAGGTGACCGTGGTCGAGCGCGCTCATGCCAACCCCAATGCCGCCGGTTCTTTTGACACCGCCACGCTCGGCGCGGCCGCGCTGTTCAACCGCGGCAAGCGCTCGCTGGCCCTGAACCTCAAGGCTCCCGCAGCGACCGACATTGTTCTCGACCTGGTTGCCGAGGCTGACCTGCTGGTCGAGGGCTTCCGCCCCGGCGTAATGGAACGCCTTGGACTCGGCCCGGAGATCTGCCTGGCACGCAACCCGGCACTGGTTTACGGACGCATGACCGGCTGGGGGCAGAAAGGACCGCTGGCCGAATGTGCCGGTCACGACATCAACTTTATCGCCCTGAGCGGGGCACTCAACCACGGTGGCGGCCCAGACACGCCCCCGTCGGCACCGCCGACGCTGGTCGGTGACATCGGCGGCGGCACACTGCTGCTGGCGGTCGGACTGCTGGCCGCGCTGCGCCACGCCCAGACGAGCGGTCAGGGTCAGGTGGTCGATGCGGCGATCAGTGACGGCACGGCATGGATGACCACGCTGCTGAGAAGTTTTCATGCCGGTGGGGCGTGGGCGGCGGAGCGCGGGACCAACATCCTCGACGGGGCCGCCCCCTGGTACAACTGTTACGCCTGTGCCGACGGCGGCTACGTTACCGTCGGCGCCCTGGAGCCCAACTTCTACCGGGAACTGCTCGACCATCTGGGCCTCGCCGATGATCCGGACTACGCCGAGCAGTTCGACCAGGCACGCTGGCCGGAATTACGTGAACGGATGGCGACCCTGTTCCGTACCCGGACCCGCGACGAATGGTGCGAACTGTTGGAGGGGACCGATGCCTGCTTCGCCCCGGTGCTTGACCTCGACGAGGCACCACGCCACCCGCACAACGTCGCACGCGGCACCTTCGTCGAGCACGACGGCATCATCCAGCCGACACCGGTGCCGCGTTTCAGCACAACCCCGGGCACGATCGACTCACCACCACCGCACACCGGCCAGCACAGCGCCGAAATCCTTGCCGCGCTCGGCTACGATGCGGCACAGATCGAAAAACTGGCCAAGGATGGCGTCACCGGGCTCGGCTGAAGCCGCCGACTGGCTGAACCGTCCCGGACATCATTCGTGAGGGTGACATCATGACCCTGCTGCTGCTTGGCCTGCTGCTGTTTCTCGGCAGCCACTCGATCCACATCGTCGCCCCAAAGTGGCGCGCGGAGCAGATCGAACGCTTTGGCGAACTGACCTGGAAAGGGGTCTATGCGCTGCTGGCGTTGCTGGGCATCGTACTGATCGTCTACGGCTATGGTGAGGCGCGCCTGGTGCCGGAGGTGCTCTGGGTAGCACCAACCTGGACCCGCCACGTCACCGCCCTGCTGGTCCTGCCGGCCTTCATCCTGCTGGTTGCCGCCGACGTGCCGGGCAACCGGATCAAGTGCCGGGTAGGCCACCCGATGGTTGCCGGAGTAACAGTGTGGGCCTTCGCCCACCTGTTGACCAACGGCACCGTCGCCGATCTGCTGCTGTTCGGCGGCTTCCTCGCCTGGGCCGTGACCAGCTACGCGGTCTGTCGCAGCCGTGACCGGCGCATGGGGACGACCTATCCGCAGGGAACGGTCGCGCGCGCCATCGCCACGCTCGTCGGCGGAGTGACGGCCTGGGTCGCCTGCGCCTTCTGGTTGCACGACCTGCTGTTCGGCGTGCGTCCGTTCGGCTGAGCCCTCACCTACTCCTCAAGCACGCAGCCGAGCTGCACCTTGAAATCATCGATCGCCGGGGCGGCCTGGTCGAA
>QNFN01000183.1 GCA_003645555.1 Gammaproteobacteria bacterium
ATCATGCAGCCGGTGGCGAAGCCGATGATGACAAGGAGTACCGCCAGGGCCGTCAGTGGCAGGCTGGCATGAAAATCAGCATCGCCCAGCCGACGGCGGCGACCACCATGCCACCAAGGTAGAGCGGCTTGCGCAGACCGATACGGTCGGAGAGGGCACCAAAGATCGGCCCGCCGAATGCCCAGGCCACCAGCATCAGCGAGGTCAATGCTGCGGCATGCGTGCTCGTCAGGCCGTAATGGGTGGTCAGGTAGGGCACACCCCACAGTCCGGCAAAGGTCAGTACGCTGCCGACCAGTCCGCCCGGAACCAGGAACAGCAGGCGGATGTTGCGGTAGCCAACCACGCGCTTGAGGCCGATCCAGACTCCGTCCGGGGCCTGGGTGTCGTCCGGGTGTTCGGCGGCGTGACTGACGTAGCCGCGGTCGACCGGGTCGTCACGCACCACCCACCAGATCGCCACCGCGAGCACGGCGGTCACCAGGCCCGAAACGACCATTACCGGACGCCAACCAAAAGCATCGACCAGGAGTCGTAACGGCACCCCGGCGACGACCGCACCGATGATCCCGGCGAACAGCGCCATCCCCGAGGCGAGCGAGAAGTGGCGGTCCGGCAGCCAGTGACTGGCCAGCTTGAGCATGCCGACGAAGGCGACCGCTACCGAGGCCCCGACCAGCAGCCGGCCGGCCCCGGACCAGAAGTAGGTCGGGCTGAGTGCGAACAGCAGCGTGCCGATGGCCGCCGACGCCGCGCCGGCACTGAGCAGGCGGCGCGGACCCCAGTGGTCGGCAAGGATGCCGGTCGGCACCTGCATGGCGACGTAGCTGTAGAAGTAGAGGGCCGACAGCTGGCCCAGCGCCGCCGCGTTGAGCGCGAACTCGGTCATCAACTCGTTGGTAATTACCGCCGGTGCGACGCGCTGATAGAAGCCGATCAGGTAGAGCAGGGCGCCCAGGCTCCACACCAGCCAGGCGAGGTGGAGCGGCGGGAAATTTGCCGAGGCCGTGTTGTTGGAGTGCGAATGCATGCAGCAGGCGACGTTAGCACGCGGCCCTGCGGGATTGAAGGCACAGCCGGACCCGGCACGACCGGTACAGTTCGTGCGCCGGCTATCATCGACAACCTATCCCCGGGGCGATAGCCCCTATCCATGTAGCGGTATTGCTGTCAGGGAAGCTGACGGCCTAGTTTTGACACTCATCTGCGGCGCCTGCGGGGAGCAGGGGTTGGCCGGTTTCCAAACGACCATGAGGACCTCGATCATGAAGCACTCTAAGCGGCCGCTTACTGGCCTGTTCGGCGCTGTTCTACTGATGGTGTCGGGCACACTCGCCGCTGCCGAAACCCCGATCCTGATGACCGCACCGTGGGCCTTCACGGCCTGCGAAGCCTGGAATGAGAGTTCGGTCCTGAGCGAGGAGCTTGCTGCCTCGGGTTGGGCGGCCAATAACAAGGGACGCGGTCACAAGGTGCTCCAGATCTACCGTACTGACTGTCCGGATAGCCCGCGCGTCGAGCTGCATATCGCAGAAAAGGATGGGCGTGCCCAGTGCATCTATGGCGGTGCCGTGGTCAGCAAGGAACTCGATGACGACGTCGATTACGTCATGCACGCCGAGACGGAACGCTGGCAGGAGATGGGTGCCGGCGAGTACGGTCCCATGAAGGCGATGTTTTTCCAGTACCTGCTGTTCGACGGGCCGTACATGGAGGCAATGAGCAACATGGGGCCGTTCGGTGCCTTCCTGAAGCTGACCGGCGAGGTGCCCGGCAGCGTTGACGCCTGCCCGTAGGTCAACAATGGGTGGCAGTGACTGTCACCGCCGTATGGAGCCTCCTGCAAGGGCTTGAAGCCAATGGCCGGCAGGCGTGGTGACGAACCTCGCTACGGCCCGTTACGTGTGAGCCGATTCAGTGCGCGTGCCGTGCGGTGTGCGCCTGGGTTGGCGTGCCCGGGAAGCTGGCGAACAGTAGGTTTTGTGCCACAAGCTTGTAATCTGAGGGGTACAGACCGGTGCCGTATATGGCGGTAACCGAGGTTAGTATTTGAAATTACAACTCTGTCCAGCAATCAGCTGCAGAAGACTCGGAAAAGTGTCGCGGTAATTGCAAATACGCAATAAAAGTGCACCAACTATACTGCGCAAGTGAGTTGGGCATTAGCCATGCAACAAGGAAAGCGTATGCAGGATTTAGACTATTTTGTATTTGCGCGCACGCTTCATGTTATCGGTGTTGTGCTTTGGATTGGCGGTGTAGCCTTTGTTGCAACCGTGTTAATCCCATCGCTCAAGGGCATCGCTAATTCTGATGATCGGCTTGCATTATTCGAGAAGCTCGAGAATAGATTTGCTTTTCAGGCCAGGATAGTAACGCTGATTACAGGTCTTTCTGGCCTATATATGCTGGAATTTATGAGTGCTTGGGAGCGTTATCTGTATCTACAATTCTGGTGGCTTCACTTGATGACGTTCATATGGTTGATATTTACAGTCGTCTTGTTTGTTCTTGAACCCTTATTTTTACACCGCTGGTTTCACAAGAAAGCAACGGAAAATAGCGACGCGGCGTTTAATATGCTTCATGTTATGCATATGGTTTTACTAATGGCTAGCTTGCTTGCTGTATTTGGAGCAGTGGCAGGGTCGCATGGACTGCAATTCTTTTGAAGACTATGGATAACATGTGCAGGCAGTCTGTCAACGGGGACAGATTTATTTAACTAACCGTCGCTGATGTCAACGGGGACAGATTTATTTAACTAACCGTCGCCGACGCTAAAGACCTTGTTGACATAACATATATAGTATATACACTATATGTTATGTGGGATGTATTCGAGCACCGAAAGGTCGCCAGACAACTGAAGGGCGCCCCTCAGGATGTGCTGAAGCGCTATGAAAAATGGAAGGATATCGTGGGGTTGTCTGGCCCTGCGGGGCTCAGGAAGATTAAAGGGTTTCATGATGAAGCACTTAGAGGTGAATGGAGGGGGTGCCGATCATCACGTCTTGGGTTGCAGTATCGCGTTATCTACAAAATATTGAAAGATAGAGTGATGGTTCAAGTGGTTAATTTGAGCTCACATGATTACCGGAAGAAGTGATATGAAAGATTACCGTCGTGCAGAAAAAACTATTGATGTGTCGGTCGGGGAATCCGTTCGGATTATTCGTGAGCTTCAAGGTCTTAGCCAGAATAAATTGGCTGAACTAACCGGTATTCCCCAATCTACTATTTCAGCCATTGAGAATGATCGGGTTCAGTTGGGCGTGGAGCGTGCAAAGGTGCTCGGTAGGGCACTGCAGTGCCATCCTGCCGTATTGGTATTTCCTGGCTGGGATGCAGAAGTCGCAGCTTAACGATCGAACCAAGGATATCCGGAGATAGACCACGGTCTGTCTGCGATATCTCAATAGCACCGGTCGACGATGTGGGGATGGTGAAGCTCCGAATCATCTCCAGGACTCAGCCGTCCAGCATCCCGCCCCGCGCAGCACCCTTGAACGGCTGCACCAGCAGCCCGGTGATGCCCAGCGCCTTCGGATCACGGTAGTCATTGAGACCGATGGTCATGCCGGTATGGCCGTCGACTGGCTGGTCGCGGTAGGTGCCGAACAGCCGGTCCCAGATCGACAGGTTGAAGCCGAAATTGCTATTGGTCTCATCCCGGTGCACTGAGTGATGCACGCGGTGCATGTCCGGAGTGACGACCACCCTGCGCAACTTGTTGTCCCATTCCCACGGCAGGTAGACGTTGCCGTGGTTGAACATGGCCATGCCGTTGAGGATCACTTCGAACAGCATCACCGCCAATGCCGGTGCGCCGAGGGCGGCGACCAGTCCCATCTTGATCAGCATCGACAGCAGGATTTCGATCGGGTGGAAGCGGATCGCCGTGGTCAGGTCGAAATCCATGTCGCTGTGGTGGACGCGGTGCAGGCGCCAGAAGGCGGGCACGGAGTGGAACAGTACGTGCTGGAGGTAGATCGCCAGGTCGAGGACGATCACCGCCAGCAGCAGGGCCAGCCAGCCGGGCAGGTCGAGGTTGTTGAGCAGCCCCCAGCCACGTGCTTCACCGAGTAGGGCGATGCCCACTGCGGCAGTCGGGATCAGCATCCGCACCACCAGGCCATCGATAACCAGCAGGCCGAGGTTGGCGGGCCAGCGGGTGGCGCGGCCCTGTTCCGGGTCGCGGCGCGGGGTGCGCACTTCCCAGGCGGCCATGGCCGCAAAAATGGCGATGAAGGCTGTCAGTCGTAGCCAGGCCTCGTGGGCGAGCAGGGTGTCAGCCATGGCCAGGCCTCGGTGTCAGCGCCCCTTCCACTCCGGACGCGGCTGTTTGCCGATGAATGCGTCGATGCCATCGCGAGCATCCTCGGTGGTCATGTTGCAGGCCATCGTCTCGTTGCCGATGTCGTAAGCGGCGGCTGAGGCCGCCTCGAGTTGCCGGTAGAAGATCTTCTTACCCATGCTGATCGAGACCGGGCTTTGGCTGGCGATCTTGGCGGCCAGTTCGGCGACCGCTTCGTCGAGTTCGTCAGCTGGCACGGCGCGGTTGATCAGCCCATGACTGGCGGCACGATGTGCATCGATGAAGTCTCCGGTGACCAGCATCTCCATGGCCACCTTGCGTGGCACGTTGCGCGTCAGCGCGACCATAGGTGCAGAGCAGAACAGCCCAAGGTTGATGCCCGAGACGGCGAAT
>QNFN01000184.1 GCA_003645555.1 Gammaproteobacteria bacterium
CCGTCGGACTGCCTCGATCCACTGCGCCGGCTGGTCAACCCCGGGTGAGCGCACCGGTCGTCCTGCAACTCGCCGACGAGGTGGCGACGCGGGCACTCGGTGCGGCGCTGGCCCGTGCCGCCACCGGGGGGGGCGTGTTCCTGTTGCACGGTGACCTCGGTGCCGGCAAGACGACTTTGGCCCGTGGTTTCCTGCGCGCACGCGGTTATGACGGTGTGGTACGCAGCCCGACCTACACCCTGCTCGAGCCCTACCCGCTGGCGACCGGAGCGGTTTACCACCTTGACCTCTACCGCCTCGCTGATGTCGAGGAACTCGAGTACCTGGGCCTGCGCGATCTCGACGAACCGGAGGCAACCTTCCTGGTCGAGTGGCCCGAACACGGGCGTGGGGCACTGCCCACGGCGGACCTCGAGGTGACCCTGGACTACGCCGGGAGCGGCCGGCAGGCGACCATCATCCCACTCAGCCAGCGTGGAGCGGCCTGGCAAATATCATTTGCGAGGCCAGATCAGGAGCGTAAAATGGCTGCAAAACAAGATCAATAAATCGATCTATCCAGCGGATAATTAAGAACAAAAAGTTGCAAAAATGCACAAAATGGTGTATTTCGTCTGATTAGGGAAACCACGAGACTGAGCCGTGTCGCGAATCCTTGTCCTTGCCTGTTGTCTGCTTGCCGGCCCCGTGCTGGCTGGCCAGGCACGTGTCGATGGCATTCGCATCTGGGCGGCACCCGACAACACACGCCTGGTGTTCGACGTCAGCAAGCCGGTTGAGCATTCGTTGCTGACCCTGAAGAACCCTGATCGGCTGGTCATCGACATCGAGTCGGCGAAGCTGATTCCAGACCCGGCCCAGCCTGAAGAGAGCGATGGCCTGCTGCGTCGCGTGCGGGCCGCGGCTCGCAACGGCGATGACCTGCGCGTGGTGCTCGACCTGAGCGGCAAGGTGCGGCCCCAGAGTTTCCTGCTCCGGCCCAACGAGAAGTACGGCCACCGCCTGGTGATCGATCTTCACGACGCCGAGCTTTCGCCAGTGCGCAAGGTGCTCAAGAGCCGTTCGCGAACCCTCAGTGACGTGCCGCGGGACATCGTCGTTGCCATCGATGCCGGACACGGTGGTGAGGATCCGGGTGCCCTCGGTGCACGTGGTACCCGCGAGAAGAACGTCACGCTGGGGTTGGCCCGGCGACTGGCCCGGCGCATCAACCGCGAGCCAGGCATGCGCGCCGTGCTGGTGCGCGACGGCGACTACTACGTCAGCCTGCGCAAGCGCATCGCCAAGGCGCGTGATGCCCGCGCGGACCTGTTCATCTCGATCCACGCCGACGCCTTCCGTGACCGCTCGGTCAGGGGTTCGTCGGTGTTCGTGTTGTCGCAGCGTGGTGCCAGCTCCGAGATGGCACGCCTGGTGGCCAAGCGCGAGAACGCCTCCGACCTGATCGGCGGGGTCAGCCTCGACGACAAGGATGACCTGCTGGCCCGGGTGTTGATCGATCTGCAGCAGTCGGTCACCTACGAGGGCAGCGTGCGCTTTGCCCGCGAGACCCTGCGCGATCTCGGCAAGATCAACAAGCTGCACAAGAAGCGGGTCGAAAAGGCCGGTTTCGCCGTGCTCAAGGCCCCGGACATCCCGTCAGTACTGGTCGAGACCGCGTTCATCAGCAACCCGGCCGAGGAGCGACGGCTCAACGACACCGGTTTCCAGGAGCGCCTGACCGGGGCCCTGATGGCGAGCATCATCAGGTATTTCAATCACGTCGCGCCAGCCAACACCCGCTTCGCCGCGCGACGTCACATCATCCGTCGTGGTGACACCCTCTCCGAGATCGCCGACATCTACAATATCGGGGTCAACCGCCTGCGGGTCGCCAACAACCTGCGCAGCGATACCATCCGCATCGGCCAGGTGCTGCGCATCCCCTGATCCGGACGGAGTGATCTTTCCGGCACGGTGGCACGCTACAATGACGGCGTGCCTGCCATGCCGATCCGCGTCCTCCCCAACCAGCTCGTCAACCAGATCGCTGCCGGCGAGGTGGTCGAGCGCCCGGCTGCGGTCGCCAAGGAGCTGATCGAGAATAGCCTCGATGCCGGTGCGCGCCGCATCGAAATCGAGGCCGAGGAAGGGGGGATCGATCTGCTGCGCATCCGCGACGACGGCTGCGGCATCGCCCGGGATGAACTCGAACTGGCCCTTGGCCGTCACGCCACCAGCAAGATAAGCCGTCTTGAGGATCTCGACGGCATCGCCAGCCTCGGCTTTCGCGGCGAGGCGTTGCCGAGCATCGCCTCCGTGTCGCGCCTGACCCTGGTTTCACACACCGAGGGCACGGCGCATGCCTGGCGGCTGGAGATCGATGGCGGCACTCCGACACCGGAGCCGGTGCCGGCGGCCCATCCGCCGGGAACCACCGTCGAGGTGCGTGACCTGTTCTTCAATACCCCGGCCCGGCGCCGCTTCCTGCGTAGCGCGCGCACCGAACTCGGCCAACTCGACCAGCTGGTGCGGCGTCTGGCGCTGAGTCGCTTCGATGTCGCCATCAGCTTCCGCCACGGCAGCCGTGAACGGTTGGCGCTGCCGGTGGCCGACGACCGTGCGGCATGCGAGCGACGCCTGGCGGCGGTGCTGGGCGAGGAGTTCGTCAACCATGCGCTGCACCTGGAGCTGGATGCGGGCCCCTTGAAGTTGCGCGGCTGGGTCGCCCAACCCGCTTTTTCACGCAGCCGTGGCGACGTCCAGTACTTCTATGTCAACGGTCGCATGCTGCGTGACAAGCTGCTCGCTCACGCCGTGCGCCGTGGCTACGACGACGTGCTTCACCACCAGCGCCATCCCGCCTATGTTCTCTACCTCGACCTGCCCCCGGACCGGGTCGACGTCAACGTCCATCCGGCAAAGCACGAGGCCCGCTTCCGGGACGCGCGGGTGATTCACGACTTTCTCCGGCGCGCCGTGGCCGATGCCGTCGCGACACCCACCGGCGGCCCCGCGGAGGCGGTATTCGGTGGTGGGCTGGATGCCTTGGCGCGTGAGACGGGTTCCACGTGGGCTCCGGCCGTGAGGGGTGTGCCACCACGTCAGGCCGCGATGCCGCTGCAGGTGGCCGAGACCATGGCCGCCTACGCCGCCCTTCACCCGCCGGCTGGGGCCGCGCTTCCCGAGGTCACCGACGACACCGCACCACCACCGCTCGGTTACGCCCTGGCTCAGCTGCACGGGGTCTACATCCTGGCGCAGAACAGTGCCGGCCTGGTGCTGGTCGACGCCCACGCGGCGCACGAGCGGGTCACCTACGAGCGCCTCAAGCTGGCCGCCGAGGGCGCCGGGGTGGTCGCCCAGCCGTTGCTGGTGCCGGTCACGGTCGCGGTTACCGAGGCCGAAGCCGACCTGATCGAGGCGCACGGGCCCGATTTCGAAGCGTTCGGGCTCGGCCTCGAGCGTCGCGGGCCGGAACAGGTCGTGGTACGTCAAGTGCCGGCGCTGTTGCGTGACTGCGATGCCGCCGCACTGGTGCGCGACCTGGCCGCCGACCTCGTCGAGCATGGCAGCAGCGACCGCCTCGAAGGGCTGCGTAACGCGGTGCTCGCGACCTGTGCCTGCCACGGTTCGGTGCGCGCCAACCGGGCGCTGACCACCGTGGAGATGAACGCCCTGCTGCGCGATATCGAGCGCACCGAGCGTAGCGGCCAGTGCAATCACGGTCGCCCGACTTGGGTCCAGATCCCGCTCGAGGAACTGGACCGGCAGTTCCTGCGCGGCCGCTGAACCGGGTTGACCATGCCACGTTCCGCCAGCGCGCCGTTGCCGGTGGCCATCTGCCTGATGGGGCCGACCGCATCGGGCAAGACCGACCTCGCGGTGAGGCTGCACCAGGAGCTGCCGTGCGAGATCATCAGTGTCGACTCGGCATTGGTCTACCGTGGCCTGGATATCGGCACCGCCAAGCCGTCGCCCGAACTGCTGGCGAAAGTCCCACACCGGCTGGTCGATATTCTCGACCCTGCCGAGGCGTACTCCGCCGGCCGTTTCCGTGACGATGCCCTCGCGGCGCTGGCCGAGATCGGTGCGGCGGGCCGTATTCCGCTGCTGGTCGGCGGCACCATGCTCTACTTCCGGGCCCTGGCTCGTGGCCTTGCCGACCTGCCACGGGCCGACGCCACCCTGCGCGCCGAAATCAGCGCCGAGGCCGAACAACTGGGCTGGCCGGCGCTGCATCGGCAGCTCACCGAACTCGATCCGGAGGCGGCCGCGGCCATCCATCCAAATGATCCGCAGCGTATCCAGCGAGCGCTCGAGGTGTTCCGTCTCACCGGTCGGCCGCTCAGCCAGTTGCGCCGTGAACACCGCGGGCCGTCGCTGCCCTGGCACCTGTTGAAGGTGGTCGTCGCTCCGGCCGACCGTGCGCTGTTGCATGCGCGCATTGAACGGCGGTTTACCACCATGCTCGAAGCGGGCTTCCTTGACGAAGTGGCGCGGTTGCGCGCACGGGGTGATCTTGACCTCGATCGCCCGGCGATGCGCGCGGTCGGTTACCGTCAGGCCTGGCAGCACCTCGAAGGCATGTTTGATCATGCAGAAATGGTCCGCCGGTCGCAGGCCGCCACCCGGCAACTGGCCAAGCGTCAGCTGACCTGGCTGCGGCGTGAAGAGAGGGTGACCTGGTTCGACAGTGCCTTGCCTGATGTGGGAGCCACGCTCCTC
>QNFN01000185.1 GCA_003645555.1 Gammaproteobacteria bacterium
CCAGGTGCTCGACGAGGTCTACGTCTACGGATCGTTCCTGCAGAGCCGGATGCACGCGGCCGGCGTCACTTGCAGCGATTGCCATCAACCGCACCCGCTGAAGTTGCGTGCCGACGGCGATGCTCTGTGCGCGACCTGCCACGTTGCCCTGCGCTACGCCGGGCGCCAGCATCACCGTCACGACCCGGCAGACGAGGGGGCGCGCTGCGTCGCCTGCCATATGCCAGCAACCACCTATATGGGAGTGGATCCGCGGCATGACCATAGTTTCCGCATCCCGCGTCCCGACCTGAGCGTCGAACTCGGCGTGAGCAACGCCTGCAGCGGATGCCATGCCGACCGCGACGCCGCCTGGGCCGCGACCCAGGTCGCCGACTGGCGTGACGGCAAGCCGGCGACTCCGGGCTACCCGCGTCATGCCCGGGCACTGGCCGCCGCGTCACAAGGGCTTCCCGACGCACGCAATGCCCTGCTCGAAGTGGCTTTTGATCATGGTCAGTCGGCCATCGCCCGTGCCAGTGCCATCGTGGCGCTCGGCGCCTGGCTCGATCGCGGCGTGGTCGAGACTCTGGCCGCATCGCTCAAAGACCCCGATCCGCTGGTGCGTCGCGCGACGGCCGAGGCGCTGGCGGCGACCCCACCCATGATCCGTACCCAGCTGCTACCGGCGCGACTGAACGACCCGGTACGCGATGTCCGCCAGGCCGCGGCCGTTTCGCTGAGTCAGCTGCCGCTCGATTCCCTCGACCCGGCCGTGAACGATGCCCTTTCGGTTGCCTTGGCCGATTACCGGGCCACGCTGCATCTCGATGCCGATCGGGCCGAAGCTCAGCACAACCTAGGTGTCCTGCTGGCCAACCTGGGGGATCTCGGCGGTGCCGAGGCGGCCTATCTCAAGGCGATGGCGATCGAGCCAGGCTACGCGCCGGCGTCGGTCAACCTGAGCGACCTGCTGCGCGAAAGCGGGCGCGAGGAAGAGGCCGGCGAGTTGCTCGAGCGTGCCCTGTCGAACGCACCCGAGGAAGGGATGTTGCACCATACCCGGGGTTTATGGCTGGTGCGCCAACAACAGCGTGACGTCGCCCTTGCCGCCCTACAACGTGCCACGGAACTCGAACCCGACAACGCACGGTTCGGCTACGTGCTGGCCGTTGGGTTGCACGGCGCCGGCCAGGTCGACGCGGCCCTGGCCGAGATCGACCGGGTACTGGCGCGCTGGCCCTACGACCGCGACAGCCTCGCTGCCGCGGTGATCTGGCGCCAGCAGCTGGGCGTGGCCACCAGTCCCTACGATGAGAGACTGCTGGAACTGCAGCGGCTCGCGCGCGGGCGGTGAACGAAGTTCTGGCCGCTGCTCTCGCCGCCGGGATCACCCTCGGCGTGCCGTCGGGGCTTGCCCCTGGACCGCTGTTGACCCTGGTCATTACCCAGACCCTGCGTCACGGAGCGCGCGAGGGAGCATGGATCGCCACGGCACCGCTGGTCACCGACCTGCCGATTATCGTTGCCGGGCTGTTCCTGCTCGGTGCGTTGCAGGACGCCACGCTGCTGTTCGGCCTCATCTCCGCGGTCGGTGGAGGCTACGTGCTGTTCCTCGCCCGGGAGACCTGGTCATCCGGGCCGGTCACTGTAAACGTCACGAACGAAGCACCGCGTTCGTTGCGCAAGGGCATCGTCGTCAACCTGCTCAACCCCCATGTCTACCTGTTCTGGGGCACGGTCGGGGTGCCGCTGATGTTGCGTTGCGGTGGCGGCCTGTCGTTTGCGGCATGGGCGTTCGCCGGCGCCTTCGTCGGCTGGCTGGGCGGCGGCAAGGTCGGTGTTGCCTGGCTGGTGGGACACTCACGCCACCTGCTCGAGGGGGCCGGCTACCGCTGGGTGATGCGCGGACTGGCCCTGCTGCTGGTGCTGTTCGCCCTGGTCCTCTGGCGTGACGCCGCGAGGTTGCTCGGGGTGGTGACCGGAGGCGGCTAGCTCGTTCGCCTGGAACCGGCCTTCTATTTGCGCATTCCGTCGCAGGCCCGGCCGATGCCAGCGCGCGCATCCGGCGGGCTGAGTGGACAGTGCGCCGAGGCGTGCCTATGTTTGATTGCAATATCGATCGAGTCCGTAAACCCCTATTTTTTAAGCGGAAATAGAGCAGGGGGACGAATGACGAGAAAAAGCTACAGCGGGTTTCCCGGGTCTGGTGCCGGGCGGTCCGCGGGCGTCCTCGTGGGCATCGGTCTGCTCGTCGGTATCGTCGGCACGGCCGGCTTCCAGACCGCGTTGCACATGACCAGTACCGAGCAGTTCTGCATTTCGTGCCACACCATGCGCGACAACGTCTACGCCGAGTACCAGGGCACGATCCACGACAGCAACGCCTCCGGGGTGCGCGCGGAGCGCGCCGACTGCCACGTGCCCAACGACTTCGTACCTCTGCTGGTCGCCAAGGTGATGGCCGCCAAGGACCTCTACCACGAGATCAAGGGCACCGTGGACACCACCGAGAAGTTCGACGCCATGCGCCTGCAGATGGCCAACAAGGTGTGGGCCAGCATGCGCGCCAACGACTCCCGCGAGTGCCGCAGCTGCCACGCCGACGCGGCCATGAATACTGAGCGCCAGACCGAGAAGGCCGTCGAGTTCCATCGCGACGGCCTGGAGCAGGGCAAGACCTGCATCGACTGCCACAAGGGTGTGGCGCACAAGCTGCCGAAGGAAGTCCAAGAGGCGGCCGACAGGAGCGCGGGCCTCGAATCGACCCGGGGCGACGGGGCTGCCGCCGCGGACAAGACGGAGTGACGACCATGTGGAACAGAATCGCCCGGTCCATCCCGATCGCCCTCTGCCTGGCCGCGCTCGCCGGCCCGGCCGCCGCCCAGAAGGCGCAGTTGCCGCTCGAGGGCTACACCCAGACCAAGCACAAGAAGTGCATCAGCTGCCATCGCAGCGACCCGGTCAAGGAGATCTTCAAGACCCTGCATGCCGACGCCAGGAACCCCAACACCCCGGCCGCCAACGAGCAGTGCGAGTCGTGTCACGGGCCGGGCGCCGCGCACGTCGGCTTCCCGCTGCAGGTGCAGGTGTTCAACTTCGGCGAGAACTCGCCGCGGAGCGCCGCCGAGCAGAGCGGCATGTGCCTGAAGTGTCACCAGGACGGCAAGCAGAGCGAGTGGAAGGACGGCATGCACGACCAGCCGGCCATCAGCTGCGTCACCTGCCACAGCGTGCACAAGAGTGAGGACCCGATCCTCAACCAGGCGCTGACTGCCGACCGCTGCGTCGAGTGCCACAAGAAGATGAACACCCAGCAGCACGTCGTCGGCCTGCACGTCATCGAGAACGGCAAGGTCAGCTGCACCGATTGCCACAACCCGCACGCCAAGCTCGATACGTCCTTGTGCGTCAACTGCCACGACCAGGACGAGGCGACACTGGCCAGGCAGTCGGCCAAGGCGCAGGAGTTCCACGCGGCGATGCGCGAGAACAACCTCTCCTGCCTGAAGTGCCACCGCGGCACCGCGCACGGTGTGCCGGCCTGGGTCAAGGAACTGGCCGAAAAGCAGCAGGCGCAGTGACCGGTATGGCGTGGACTCCCGACCCGAGCCGCTGGCACGGTCTGTTCACACTGCTCCTTGCCGGCATGCTGGCGGCATCGACCACGCAGGCGGCGGAGAAGATCGAGCCGTCGACCGAGATGACCCCGGCCGGGGGCGGCGAGACGGCCTGCCCCGAGTGCCCCGCCAACCCCGGCGTCCACGGCATCCTCGGCGGACCCCATTTCGTCGTCGCCGACCCGCGCACGCCAGCGGCCAACGCCGCGTGCGAGGCGTGCCATGGCCCGAGCCGGGAGCACACGCTCTTCCCGACCCGGATCGCGAGCATCCGCTTCGGCGAGGGTTCCCACCTCACCCCCGAGGAGCAGAGCGCGCAGTGCCTCGGCTGCCACCAGGGCGATCATATCGACTGGGCCAGCGGCACCCACGCGGCCGAGGACGTCTCCTGCGTCTCGTGCCACAGCCTGCATGCGGGCCGGGACCAGGTGCTCAACCGGGTGACGGTGGCCGACAAGTGCGTGAGTTGCCACCTGCGCGTGCGCATGGAGATCAACAAGCCCTACCGTCACCCGGTCCGCGAGGCGGCGATCACCTGCACCAACTGCCACAACCCGCACGGCTCGCCCGCCGAGGCCATGCTGGTGCGCGAGACGGTCAACCAGACCTGCTACCAGTGCCACGCCGAGAAGCGCGGGCCGTTCATGCACGAGCACGAGCCGGTGCAGGACGACTGCATGCACTGCCACAACCCGCATGGTTCCAACCACGAGAACCTGCTGCTGGTGCGCGCGCCGTTCCTGTGCCAGCAGTGCCACTCCGATCACAGCCACGCCAGGGAAGCCTACGATTTCGAGGACCTGCCGCTGGGTAGCGGCAGTCGCCAGAGCCGGGTGGTGGGCGGTGCCTGCATCAACTGCCACAGCCAGATCCACGGCACCAACAACCCCGGTCGGCGTTCGATGAGGCAGTGACCATGCGCAATTCACACGATTCCAGCCGGGGCGTTGTGAGCGCGCGCCTGAGTCCACTGGCCGCCGCAGTGCTGCTGGCGCTCGGTGCGGGCACGGTGGCCGCCGAGGAGAAGGCCGACGAGGGGGAGGCCACGATCGACTACCTCTACGTCGAGAACCCCAACGGCAAGTTCGGCGA
>QNFN01000186.1 GCA_003645555.1 Gammaproteobacteria bacterium
CACGCCACGGTTTGTGCGGAATTCCGCCATGCAAGCCAATTAAACATAGCTAATTTCATTTCACATGAATATGCTACATATAATTGTTTTTTATTGTATTTATAATTCTGAATACCCCCTTGGCTAGATCAACCAATAAATTGGCACGTCTCATGCTCTACAAATTAGGGTGAGCCATTGGCTTACAACCCAAACCTAAATTAAGAGATGGAGATTCATATGCGTTTAATGGCCACTGCCGCCGCTGCCGCGGTCGCGCTTGCCCTCACCAGCGGTACCGCCGTTGCCGCGTCGTCCTGCGACGCCGGCGAGATCGTTATCAAATTCAGCCACGTCACCAACACGAACAAGCACCCGAAGGGCATCGCCGCCTCGCTGCTTGAAAAGCGTGTTAACAAGGAGATGAACGGCAAGGCCTGCATGGAGGTCTTCCCGAGTTCCCAGCTCTACAACGACAGCCAGGTCCTCGAGGCCATGCTGGCCGGCAACGTACATATGGCGGCCCCGTCGCTGTCGAAGTTCGAGAAGTTCACCAAGAAGTTCCGCCTGTTCGACCTGCCCTTCATGTTCGATGACATCGATGCGGTCGAGCGCTTCCAGCTCTCCGCCGACGGCGAGAAGCTGCTGGGTTCGATGAAGCGCCGCGGCCTGGTCGGCCTCGCCTTCTGGCACAACGGCATGAAGCAGATCTCGGCCAACAAGCCGCTGATCGTTCCGTCCGACGCCAAGGGCCTGAAGTTCCGCGTCCAGCCTTCTGACGTTCTCGTCGCGCAGATGGCCGCTCTCGGTGCCAACCCGCAGAAGATGGCCTTCTCCGAGGTGTACGGTGCGCTGCAGACTGGCGTTGTCGACGGTCAGGAGAACACCTGGTCGAACATCTACGGCAAAAAGTTCTTCGAAGTGCAGGACGGCGTGACCGAGTCCAACCACGGCATCATCGACTACCTCGTGGTCACCTCGACCAAGTGGTGGGATGGCCTGCCGAGCGACGTTCGTAGCCAGCTGAAGACGATCATTGACGAAGTCACCGCGACCCGCAATGCCGAGTCGACCAAGGTGAACGAGGAAGCCAAGAAGGCGGTCATCGCCGCCGGTGGCACGGTGCGTCAGCTGACCGCCGACCAGCGTGCCCAGTGGGTTCTCACCATGAAGCCGGTCTGGGCCAAGTTCGAAGGCGACATCGGCAAGGACCTGATGGCTGCCGCACAGGCCGCCAACAAGTAGTAAGCTCTCTCGTTACTGCTCGGGGGGCGCAAACCGGGCCACCGGATTGCGCCCCTTCTTTAATCAACGACCGTATGGGAGGACGCCCCATGCATTACGAGCCGACAACAAAGCTCGGGCGCGTGGTCAACGAGATCGAGGAGACGCTGATTGCGGTGATCCTCGGCATGATGACCGTCGTCACCTTCGCCAACGTCATCGCACGTTACGTCTTCAACGACAACATCCTCTGGGCGCTGGAGGCCACCGTCTTCCTGTTCGCCTGGCTTGTACTGATCGGCGCATCCTACTGCATCAAAACCCACACTCATCTCGGCGTCGACGTGATTATCAACTTGGTCTCGACCAAGACCCGAAAGATTCTGGCCTGGATCTCGATCACCGCCACCCTCGCCTTCAGCATCCTGCTGCTGATCGGCTCATGGAACTACTGGGCGCCGTTCGCCGGGCTGCCCCTGACCAGTGGCGAGATCAACGACCAGGCGTGGTACGAGGTCGACGACATCCCGATGCTCGACTGGCTGCGCTTTATCGAGGGGCCGATGAACCAGGGCGAAGCCTACGAAAAACTGCCCAGGTTCATACCATATGCGGCCCTGCCGATTGGCATGTTCCTGCTGACCTTCCGCGTCCTTCAGGCCGGCTGGCACCTGTTCACTGGCAAAATCGATACCATCATCGCCAGCCACGAGGCTGAAGAAATGGTCGAGGAAGCCTCGGCCCACGCAGACCGGGAGAACTGATCCATGGATGTCATCTTCCTGTTCGCGATGGTGATTGGATTCCTGCTGATCGGCGTGCCGATCGCGGTCTCGCTCGGTCTGAGCTCAATCGTCTTTCTGATGATTTTCTCGAACAGTTCGCTCGACTCAATCGCGCAGACACTGTTCAACGCCTTTGCCGGCCATTACACCTTGCTGGCGATCCCGTTCTTCATCCTTGCCTCGACCTTCATGTCGACCGGTGGCGTGGCGCTGCGCATTATTCGCTTCGCCATCGCCTGCGTCGGTCACTTCCAGGGCGGCCTGGCGATCGCCGGAGTCTTCGCCTGCATGCTGTTCGCGGCGCTGTCCGGTTCGTCACCGGCCACCGTGGTCGCGATCGGTTCCATCGTCATCGCCGGCATGGTCAAGGTGGGCTACTCGAAGGACTTTGCCGCCGGCGTCATATGCAACGCCGGCACACTCGGCATCCTGATCCCGCCATCGATCGTGATGGTGGTCTACGCCTCTTCGGTCGATGTCTCGGTGGGCCGCATGTTCCTGGCGGGCGTCATCCCTGGCCTCCTGGCCGGCCTGATGCTGATGATCGGCATCTTCATCGCCGCCAAGTGGAAGAACATGCCCAAGGAGGACTGGGTCGGCTGGGGCGAGATCTTCATCGCCGCGCGAGACGCCGGTTGGGGCCTGTTCCTGATCGTCATCATCCTCGGTGGCATCTACGGCGGCATCTTCACGCCAACCGAGGCCGCTGCGGTGGCCGCCGTCTACGCCTTCTACATCGCCAACTTCATCTACAAGGACATGGGCCCCCTGCACACCGAAGCAGGCGAGCCCAAGACCAAGTTCTTGCAGCACCCCTTCAGCCTGATCACCGTGTTCATCCACCCGGACACCAAGAAATCGCTGTTCGAGGCCGGGCGCACCACGATCATGCTGCTGTTCATCATCGCCAATGCGCTGATCCTCAAGCACGTGCTGACCGAGGAGCAGATCCCACAGGCGATCGCGGCCACCATGCTTGATGCCGGGTTCGGCCCGATCATGTTCCTGGTCATCGTCAACGTCATCCTGCTGATCGGCGGTCAGTTCATGGAACCGTCGGGCCTGATCGTCATCGTCGCACCGCTGGTCTTCCCGATCGCCCTCAGCCTCGGCATCGACCCGATCCACCTCGGCATCATCATGGTCGTCAACATGGAAATCGGCATGATCACACCACCGGTCGGACTGAACCTGTTCGTCACTTCCGGTGTCGCCGGAATGTCTATGATGCGTGTCGTAAGAGCGGCCTTGCCGTGGCTTGGCATCCTGTTCATCTTCCTGATCATGGTCACCTACATTCCGTGGATTTCGACCTTCCTGCCCCACGCGCTGATGGGGCCGGAGATCATCACCGGCTAGCCTGCCGTGGGGCCTTGTACCCCAAGCAGCGACCAGGACGCCGTGCCTCGAGCACGGCGTTCTTTTTTCTGTCGCATGGCACCGTGGCCTCGCGTGGATACCCGGCCATGAACCGTCCAGACGCCTGTTGTACGCCTCTGGACGAATACACATCTCCACGGGGATTGAGCGACGTCACTAGCCGCGTGGCAAACTCTGGCTAGACTTTTCGCCAGTGACCACGGAACCACATCACACGGCATGAACAGCCTGCGCGTCTGGGATCTCGCCGTACGCCTGTTCCACTGGGCGCTGTTGATCCTGGTTGTCATCTCCGTGACGACCGGCCTGACCGGCGGCAACGCCATGGCCTGGCACGTGCGTTCCGGGACCCTGATTCTCGGCCTGCTGCTGTTCCGCTGGTGCTGGGGCTTTATCGGCAGCACGACCGCACGTTTCGTCGACTTCCTTCACGGTCCACGCCGGGTCTTCGAATTCACCTGCGACCTGCTGCGCAACCGCCAGGCACTTGTCGCCGGGCACAACCCGCTCGGTGGCTGGATGGTGCTGTTCATGTTGCTTTCGCTGACGCTGCAAGCCATCACCGGACTGTTCGCCGATGATGAGATTTTCACCACCGGTCCCCTCGCCCATCTGGTCAGTGGCTCGACCATCAGCCTGCTCACTTCGATCCATGACATCAATGCCTGGATCGTTATCAGCCTGGTCACCGTTCACGTTGCCGCCGTGCTATTCCACCTGGTCGTTCGCCGGGAAAACCTGATGAGCCCAATGATCACCGGTCGCAAATCCTGGCCAGAGGACATGCCACGCCCCATGCTGCGATTTACTCCGGCCTGGGGTGCGGCACTGTTGTTCCTGTTCACCCTGGGAACCGTGTTCGCTACCCTCTCTCTCCTCGGCAACTAATCCACAAGGAGTCTCTGCATGATTCTTTCCAGAAGGCTGAAGCTCGCCGCCGCCATTTCTCTCGGTCTGGTCACCTCGACGGTCGCTTACGCCCAGTCGATGAAACCGGAGGATGCGATCACGGCCCGGCGCGCCGTGCTGCGCGTCATTGCCCTCAACTTCGGACCACTCGGGGCCATGGCCAAGGGTGACATCCCGTTCAATGCCGCAGTATTCAAAACCAACTCCGCACGTATGGCCACGGTCAGCACCATGCCTCTGCTGAACTATTTCCCGGAAGACACCGACGAAGACGCGGGTGACGTCAAGACGCGTGCGATGCCAGAGATTTGGCTCGACTGGGATGAGTTCAAGAACAGGCTGGAGGCCATGCAGAAAGAAGTTGCCAAACTGGCCAAGATCGCTCAATCCGGCG
>QNFN01000187.1 GCA_003645555.1 Gammaproteobacteria bacterium
CGGAGAACACCGGCAGCTGACTAAGGAACCTCTGATTAATTCATGAACTCGTATCTGGCGCCCAGAATGTCCAGCTTCATCGTTGCCAAGCTGCGCAATAGCCCGGCTATTACGTGCCCTTGGCGCCTCAAATCGGAACATTCTGCATCACCATCTACTTCGCCCAGAATTAATCAGAGGTCCCCTAAAGAAATGTGGGTCGGGCTTGTCCTTGTCGGGCTGAAGCCCGACCCACAAAGAAATAGAGTCTGCGCAGAGGAGTGATGTTGGGCTGAAGTCCGATCAACAGGAATCCCTGTAGGAGCGACGCCTTCATGCCCTTCGGGTATTTATGCCCCACAGGTACCCGCCGCGACCCGGTCGTGCCCGGTGAATCCACCGATCGGTCCGTGGAGGACCTCCGGCAGGAATCTTCCCTGCACCCTCGGCGGCACCCGTCAGCGCATGGTCACCAGTTCCTCGGCACTGGTCGGGTGAATGGCAATCGTGTCGTCGAAATCGCGTTTGGTCGCGCCCATGCGCATGGCCACGGCGAAGCCCTGCAGCATTTCGTCGGCCCCAGGACCGATGATGTGGCAGCCGACGACCTTCTCCTGGGCACCGATGCAGACCAGCTTCATGGCCGTGGCTACTGAGTGCGGCGCCAGAGCGTGGTACATCGCCGTGAAGCGGGTCTGGTAGATCTTGACCGCGTCACCGTGCTCGGCACGCGCCTGCTCCTCGGTCAAGCCGACGGTGCCGATCGGCGGGTGGCTGAAGACCACGGTCGGGATCAGCGAATAGTCGAGGTGACGTTCTGGTTGGCCGCCGAACAGCCGGTCGGCAAGACGGCGGCCGGCGGCGATGGCGACCGGCGTCAGCGCCGGGCGGCCGGTGACGTCGCCAAGGGCGTAGACGCCGGGTACGTTGGTGTTCTGGAAGTCGTCGGTCGGGATGAATCCACGCGGATCGGTTTCGATTCCGGCAGCCTCGAGACCGAGCCCGGCGCTCCGTGGCCGGCGGCCGATAGCCCAGATCAGGCCGTCAAAGCCGCCTAGCGCCTGGCCCTTGCCGGTGATCAGGTTCAGCGTACCGTCCTGGTGGCGGCGCACCTCATGAGTCTGGGTGCTGGAGAGGATGTTGATACCGGCATCGACCATCGACTCCATCAGCGTATCGCGTAGCATCGGATCGAAGGCGCCGAGCAGGTGTTCACGCCGCAGCAGCAGGGTCACCTCGCTGCCAAGGCCGTTGAGCAGTCCGGCGAGCTCGACGGCAATGTAGCCTGAGCCGGCGATAGCGACCCGTTTTGGCTGGGTCTCTAGAGCGAAGAAACCATCCGAAGTGATACCGTGTTCGGCCCCTGGAAGGTCGGGCACCACCGGTTCACCACCGGTGGCGATGACCACGTGGTCAGCGGAGTAGATGGCTCCTTCAATCTCGACGGTACGTGCATCGATCAGCCGTGCCGTGCCACGCAGCAGGTCGATTCCTGAGTCGGCCAGGTAATTGCCGTACCAGTCGTTGATGCCGCCGACGTAACCGTCACGGGCGGCCTTGAGTCGGCTCCAGTCGAAGTCGTGACCGTGCAGCGTGAAGCCGTAACCGGCGGCGTCATCAAGGGCATGAGCCAGGCTGGCGCCGAACCACATCACCTTCTTCGGCACGCAACCCACGTTGACGCAGGTGCCGCCGAGAGGACCCGACTCGATGACGGCGCAGCGTTTGCCGTGCAGGGCGCCGCGCTCGGCTACCGAGAGGCCGCCGCTGCCGGCGCCGATGGCGATCAGGTCGTAGTGTTTGGTCATAGTGTTCTCGGGAATGTGGACGGGGTGCGGCCAGTGGCCATCAGTGGGAAAGATTCTCGCGCTAGTATATAAGGCCTGACGGCCCTTCTAATCGACAGGAGTATGCGCATGGATGTCGGCGGCTTCATTTTCCTCGGACTGCTGCTGGTGGTCGCCGTTTACGGCGTCACGCTCTACAACAATCTGGTCACTCTCAAACACAACGTCGGCAAGGCGTGGTCGAATATTGACGTGCTGCTCAAGCAGCGCCATGACGAGTTGCCGAAGCTGATCGAGACCTGCAAGCAGTACATGGGCTATGAGCAGGAGACCCTGGAGCGGGTGATGAAGGCCCGTTCGGCAGTCGCTGCAGCGCGCGAGGCGGGCAATATCGGTGCCCTTGGCCCGGCCGAGTCACAGCTGCGACTCGGCCTCGGCAACCTGTTCGCGGTGGCCGAAGCCTACCCGGAGCTCAAGGCCAACGAGTCGTTCCAGCATCTGCAGGCACGCATCAGCGGCCTCGAGAATGCTATCGCCGACCGGCGTGAGTTCTACAACGAATCGGTCAACGTCAACAACATCCGGATTGAGCAATTTCCTGACGTTATCATCGCCCGAGTGATGAACTTCAAGACGTTCGAACTGCTCGAGTTCAGTGACGAGGAGAAGGCCGATGTCGACATGAAGACGCTCTTCTCCTGATTCGTTGATGCGCGAAAATATTCTCACGGCCAGCGTCGGGGAGTTCTGGTTCGCCATTGTTCTGCTGGTGGTGTTGGCACTGCTGTCGTTCTACGGTCTGTTCCGCTTTTTTACCCGCGCCAGGCTGATCGAGGACACCCCGACCTCGAAGATCCGCTCCGCCGCTCAGGGCTACCTTGAGCTCAACGGTGTCGCCGACCTGTTGCCCGGGACGCCGGTGGTGGCGCCGCTGTCGCAGCTGCAGTGTGTCTGGTACCGCTACAAGATCGAGGAACACCAGCCGCGCGCACACAGCTTTGGATCGCGTCGCGACCGCAACCGCTGGAACGTCGTCGAAAAGGGGACCAGCGACGCCCTGTTCCGGTTCGCCGACGACACCGGTGACTGCGTGGTTGATCCCGAGGGTGCCGAGGTGACGCCAGCCCTCCACCAGATCTGGTACGGAAGCAGTCATTATCCAGGCGGGGCGCCACTCGCCAGCCGCGACGGCGGCTGGATGGCACGGCTCGGAGTGGGCATAAGTTTCGGCATGGGCCGCTACCGCTACACCGAGGAACGGATCATGCCGGCAACCGACCTCTACGTCATCGGCCAGTTCCGCACCCTCGGTACCGGCGGTGGCGGTGATCGTGATGCCGATGTCGGTGCCGTGTTGCGTGCCTGGAAACGTGACCAGGCCGAATTGCTCAAGCGCTTCGACCAGGACGGCGACGGCAAGATCGATCTCGCCGAGTGGGATGCCGCACGCCAGGCCGCGGAGGCGGCGGTCGACGCCAGTCTGCGCGACCGTCAGCAGACCGAGCCGGTCAACGTTCTCGCCAATCCCCGGGTGTCACGCCGACCGTTCATCATTTCGGTGGAGTCGCAGCGGGAGATGGCACGTCGTCTGCGGCTGTTTGCCGGCGCCTCGCTGGCCGGGTTCCTCGGCGGTGGAACGGCGGTGGTCTGGGCGCTCGGTGTGCGCCTGGCCGGGGGTTAACCCGCCTATGGCACCAGCCGGCCCAGGGCCTGGCTTGAAGCTTTTGTAACGCAAGTGGAAACAAGTGGTTAGAAGCGAATCCGAAACATACAGGTTGCTACCGGCCCGTGGCCTATCACGGCCCCGGCTGGTCCAGGCACGCTTGGACTTGCGCTTCACTCAAGGAATAGCCGCGGCTATTCTTTTCCCTCCAGCGCGGCGTCCAGTCGCACCTGTCCTGCGCCGGCATCCGTGATGCTGGTGCCATAGGCGGGCTGAACAGCCGATGCGCATCGCCTCCTGGAACGTCAACTCGGTCCGCGCCCGCCTCGACCACGTTCGTGACTGGCTCGCCGCCGAGCGGCCCGACGTGCTCTGCCTGCAGGAGACCAAGGTGGTTGATGCCGATTTCCCGGCGGAGGCCTTCACTGCGGCAGGTTACCGGGCCGTGATCAGCGGGCAGAAGAGCTACAACGGGGTGGCCGTGTTGGCACGCAGTGACCTTGCCCTCAGTGACCCGGTACACGGTCTGCCCAGTTTCGATGATCCGCAGCGACGCTACCTCGCGGTCACGGTCGGCGATGTGCGCGTGGTCAACGTCTACGTGCCCAATGGCAGCGAGGTCGGCAGTGACAAGTACGCTTACAAACTCGATTGGTTGGCGCGGCTGGTCGACCACCTGCGTGAGGCGATCACGCACCACCCAAGGTTGCTGCTGACCGGTGACTTCAACATCGCCCCGGCCGACATCGATGTTCATGACCCTGAAGCGTGGGCCGGTCGCATCCTCTGCAGTGCCCCCGAGCGCGAGGCTTTCTGCACTCTGGAGTCACTCGGCCTGATCGACCTGTTCCGGAAGTTGCACCCGGATGATCCCGGTTTCAGCTGGTGGGATTACCGCATGAACGCCTTCCGCCGAGATCGCGGCATGCGCATCGACCTGGCCCTGGTGACCGGGGAGCTGGCGACAGCTGGTCGTACCTGCCGCGTCGACCGCACGCCACGCGGTTGGGAGAGGCCGTCCGACCACGCGCCGGTGGTCGCTTCGTTCGATCTCGCCGACTGAGGGTTGGCTTCTAGCCCGGATATTGCACCAGCCGGCCACGAGCCTGGCCTGAAGCCTTTTAGGAACCTCTGATCAATTCATGAACTCGTATCTGGCGCCCAGAATGTCCAGCTTTGTCGTTGCCAAGCTGCGCAATAGCTGGCTATTACGTGTGCTTGGCGCC
>QNFN01000188.1 GCA_003645555.1 Gammaproteobacteria bacterium
ACGGTTGTTCGACGTCTGCGGCACGTTCGTCGATTGGCGCAGCAGCGTGATTGGCGAAGGCGAAGCGGTCGGGGCCCACTTCGGTATCGATATCGACTGGACGGCCTTTGCCGATGCCTGGCGTGGCCTCTACCAGCCGTCGATGGAGGCGGTGCGCTGTGGTCAGAAGCCCTGGTGTCGGCTTGACGACCTGCATCGCGAGAGCCTGCAGGTGTTGCTCGACAAGTTCGCTGTGATCGGTCTCAACGAGGCTCAAGTCGAGGAACTTAACCGTGCCTGGCACCGTCTCGACCCGTGGCCCGACACCCTTCCCGGGCTGACCCGGTTGCGCCGCAAGTACACCCTCGCCACGCTGTCGAATGGCAACACAGCCTTGTTGGTCAATATGGCCAAACGGGCCGGCCTGCCGTGGGATGCCATTCTCGGGGCCGAGACCGCCGGTTACTACAAGCCACAGCCCGAGGCCTATCTGCGCACCGCGGACCAGCTTGGCCTGGTGCCAGCCCAGTGCGTCATGGTCGCCGCACACAATGACGATCTGCGTACGGCTCAGTCGCTCGGCTTCGGTACGGCATTCATCTGTCGGCCAACCGAGTACGGGCCAGAGCAGAAAGAAGACCTCATCGCCGAAGGTGACTGGGACGTTGTTGCCGACAGCCTGGTCGAGTTGGCTGACAGGATGCGTGCCTAGAAAGCCCGACCCACAAGAGGCTGGGTCATCACCGGATGTGGGCCGGACTTCAGTCCGACAAACCCCGGGGTTCGATCACGTTCGCGTCGGGTTGAAACCCGACCCACAAGTAACAGGGTTGCCCGGATGTGGGCCGGACTTCAGTCCGAGTTATCCCCGGATGTGGGTCGGACTTCAGTCCGACAAGACCCGGGGTTTCGATCACGTTCGCGTCGGGCCAAAGCCCGACCCACAAGAGGCAGGGTTGCCCGGAAGTAGGCCGGACTTCAGTCCGACAAGCCCCGGGGCTTCGATCACGTTCGCGTCGGGCTAAAGCCCGACCTACAAGTGACAGAGTTGCCCGGAAGTAGGTCGGACTTCAGTCCGACAAACCCCGGGGCTTCGATCACGTTCGCGTCGGGTTGAAACCCGGCCTGCAGGCACAGGTTCATCCGGTCGGCGGCGACGTGACCTGTCTGCCGACGCCCGCTAGAATTCCAGCCCCCCTCTAACCGGACCGGCCAATCCATGGACATCGACCAGCTGGCACGCAACTTCGAACTGCTTGGCGACTGGGACCAGCGCTACGAGTACCTCGCCGATATCGGTGCCAAACTGGGTGCACTCGAGCCCGAGCATCGCACCGACGCGACCAAGGTCCACGGTTGCATGAGCAACGTCTACATCATCGCTAAGCCGATGGGGACCGACAGCAAGATCCGCTTTCGTGCCGAGTGCGATACCGCCATCATCAGCGGCGTCATCGCCATCCTGATCAAGGTCTACAATGACCGCTCGCCGCAGGAGGCGATCGACCTCGACGCCGACGACCTGTTTGCCAAGCTTGACCTGTTCGATCATTTGAGTCCGACCCGCCACGTCGGCGTCTACGCCATTGTCGAGCGGATACGTGCCGCCGCACGCGAGTTGCAGGCCACCACTGCCGGTTGAAAACCCCTTTATTTGTCGCGTTTTCTCACGAAGCCACTTCGCGCAGAGCGGCGTTCATGATTTGATCAGAGGTTCCCTAAGGTCATGAGAATGCAGAGGTATTCTATTGCGCCATTCAGGGCGTCAGATGGTTGCCAGCAGGATACTGGCCAATGGTCTAGGGTCGATGGCGTAGGCGCCTTTGCCGGGGAGCATGATGACACCAGGGTTCGATTCCGCTGCCGCACTGAAGGCTCTGGCCGGGCGCATCGGTAGCCTTGACGAGCCTGTCGAGATCGAGCGTGCACTCGACGAAGTCACGTTTCTTTGCGATACGCTGGATCCCGAACTGCAGCTCCTCGCCGATGGGCTGGTCGACACGTTGCGCCGGCGGCTTGCAGGTTTTCCGGGACATGCCTGAACCGTGCCGCGGTTCAGGCCATCAGCCAGGTTCACGATTGCGGTGGCGCGTGCCTCGACCGCTACGGGCCACGTCATCTGTCATAGGCCCCTGACCAGGGCCGAAACGAAAAAGGCCCGCACGAGGCGGGCCTTCCTTGATCGATATTCCTGATTGGTCGGGGTGAGAGGATTCGAACCTCCGACCCCTGCCTCCCGAAGGCAGTGCTCTACCAGGCTGAGCTACACCCCGATCAGGAGACGCGGCTGACCGCGTAATCCGCCAAGCTGGTAAGCGCGTCGCGATACGCCGAAGCCGGGAGTGCGTCGAGCGCGGCGCGGGCCTTCAAGGCCTCATTCTTGGCGAGGCGCGAAGTGTACGCGATGGCCCCAGTGGACGCAATTGCCTCCGTGACCTCGCCAATCTGTTCGCGGGCGCCCTCGGTGATGGCCTTGCGGACGGTCTCAACCTGGGCCGCGTTGCCGGTACGCATGACGTGGATCAGCGGCAGCGTCGGCTTGCCTTCGGCGAGGTCGTCGCCAAGCTGTTTGCCCATGGTCGATTGGTCGCCACTGTAATCGAGGGCGTCATCGATCAGCTGGAAGGCGGTGCCGAGATGAACCCCGTAGGCGGCCATCACGGCCTCGGTTTCCGGGCCGCTGCCGGCCAGGACCGCACCGAGCTGGGCCGCGGCCTCGAACAGCTTCGCCGTCTTGCGCAGGATCACCTCGAGGTACTGCGCCTCGCTGGTGTCGGGCTCGTGGCAATTGAGCAGTTGCAGCACCTCGCCCTCGGCGATGGTGTTGGTCGCCTCGGCGAGGATCTGCATCACCCGCATGTTGTCGACCTCGACCATCATCTCGAAGGCGCGCGAGTAGAGGAAATCGCCGACCAGCACGCTCGCCTCGTTGCCCCAGACGGCGTTGGCGGTGTCTTGCCCGCGGCGTAGTTCCGAGGCATCGACCACATCATCGTGGAGCAGGGTCGCGGTGTGGATGAACTCGACGATCGCCGCCAGGGCATGATGATGCGGGCCGGTGTAGCCGAGCGCCTGTGCGGAGAGCAGCACCAGTAATGGACGCAGTCGCTTGCCGCCACTGTTGATGATGTAGTGCCCGAGCTGGTTGATCAGCACCACGTCGGACTGCAACCGTTGCCGGATGAGGTCGTCGACGGCGGTGGTGTCGTCGGCCACCAGGGTACGAATCTGCTCGATGTCCATGCGCAGTCCGGTGCGGGAATCCGCGCATGCTATGGAGGGGGGCAGGGGGTGTCAAGGAAACCGGGCCCTCGGGAAAGTATGGGGGCACAACGAGGTAAGCCACATGGTTCTCAGGTGGAGCCGTTTCCGGCCGTGACCAGGTCATATTGAGGCGGCATCACACCGATTACCTAGGGTTCCTTCCAGGCGGGGCCCTAGCCTGGTCGGAACCGATTTCTTGTAGGAACGGTCCCTGACCGCTATCAGGCCAGGCTGAGGCCGCATCACGCTGAGCAACCATAGGGTATGAAGGCGGCGTCCCTGCCTGTTGGCAGCTTCGTTCATTGGTCAGCCGCGGCCCCAGGTCGTTATTAGGGAACCTCTGATTAAGTCTGGACGAAGTAGATGGTGCTTCAGAGTGTTCAGGTTTGAGGCGCCAATCGCACGTAATAGCTAGCTATTGCGAAGCTTTGCAACGAAAAAGCTGGACATTCTGGGCGCCAGATACAAGTTCATGACTTGATCAGAGGTTCCTTAGACTCAAAGCCCTTGCCCGTTACTGCCTCGTCGCGATAGAATTCCGCCTTTACGCGCACCGCCTTTGGGCGGGCGGTCAGAATCAGCAAGAGGTTTCGCGATGTACGCTGTGATCCTTAGCGGCGGCAAGCAGTACAAGGTTGCCGAGGGCGACACCATCCGTGTCGAGAAATTGGCCGTCGACGAGGGCGCCGCGGTCGAACTCGACAAGGTATTGCTCGTTGCCGACGGTGACGACGTCAAGATCGGTGCCCCCTATATAGACGGTGGCAAGGTCTCGGCGACCGTTAAGGCGCAGGGGCGCGGCAAGAAGGTGAAGATCATCAAGTTCCGCCGCCGCAAGCACCACATGAAGCGCCAGGGCCATCGTCAGGCGTACACCGAACTGGAAATCACCGGCATCCAGGCCGGCTGACGCGGGAGCAGACACCATGGCACACAAAAAGGCAGGCGGCAGTACACGCAACGGTCGCGATTCGGAGTCGAAACGCCTTGGCGTCAAGAAGTACGGCGGCGAGCAGGTGCTGGCCGGCAACATCCTTGTCCGCCAGCGTGGCAACCAGTTTCATCCCGGCGCCAACGTCGGCTGCGGCCGTGATCACACCTTGTTCGCCACCGCCCCCGGGCAGGTGCGGTTCGAGGTCAAGGGTCTCAAGAAGCGCAGGGTCGTGAGCGTCGTTGCTGCCTAAGCGCGACGGCCGCCCACACCGACCGAAAGCCCCGTCCCTGACGGGGTTTTTTGCTTTAGGACCCTGCCCATGAAATTCGTCGATGAAGCGACCATCACCGTCCAGGCCGGGGACGGCGGCAGCGGCTGTGTAAGCTTCCGGCGCGAAAAATACATCCCCAAGGGTGGTCCCGACGGCG
>QNFN01000189.1 GCA_003645555.1 Gammaproteobacteria bacterium
CACGGTTACGGCACCGCCAACAAGGCCCTCGCCGGCGCCGGCGTCGCCCTGCCGCAGGATGCCCTGGCCCCAGCCACCAATCCGGCCGGCATTACCCGCCTGGGCCACCGGCTCGATCTCGGAGTAGCCCTGTTCAGTCCGCAACGCAAGATGACTGCCGATTCGGATTTCTCGAGCCTCGGTCCCAACTCGTTTCCCATGGAGCCCGGAAGCTACGACAGCGGCAGCAACTACTTCCTGATCCCGAATTTTGGCTACAGCCGCCCGCTTGACGACAAGAGCGCCTTCGCCATCGCCGTCTACGGCAACGGCGGCATGAACACCGACTGGCCTAACCACGCCAATCCGTTCCGTGGACAGAATCCTGCCGCTTGCCCGACCACAGGCACCTATTGCGCTGGCGCGACAGGCGTCGACTTGATGCAGCTCTTCATCACGCCGACCTACGCCCGTGAGGTGGACGGCTGGAGCCTCGGCGCCAGCGCCATCCTCGCCTATCAGAGCATCGAGATAGAGGGTGTCGGCAGCTTCGCCGGGGTCTCCAACGATCCGACCAAGCTCTCCAATAAAGGTCATGACAGCTCCTTCGGTGCTGGCGTCCGCCTCGGCCTGCTCGCCCCGCTCAGTGACGCCTTCGACTTCGGCGCCTCGTTCCAGAGCAAGATCTACATGAGCGAGTTCGACGACTACGCCGGCCTGTTCGCCGATAAGGGTGACTTCGACATCCCGGCCAACCTCACCGTCGGCATTGCCGTGAAGACCTCCGACCGCTCGACCTTGCTGTTCGATATCCAGCACATCTGGTACAGCAGCATTAACGCCGTCGGCAACCCGATGATGCCCGCCTTCGGTATCTGCGGTGGTAAAAAGTTTGCTAATCCGGCAGGAGCCTACCCAGAATGCCTCGGCGGGGGTGACGACTCCATCGGTTTCGGCTGGGACGACATGACCATCTACAAGCTCGGCTACCAGTGGGAGACCGCCAACGACTGGACCTGGCGCCTCGGCTACAGCTACGGCAAGCAGCCGATCCCGGCCAGCGAGATGCTGTTCAACATCCTCGCCCCGGGCGTCATCGAGCACCACTTCACCGGCGGCTTCAGCAAGAAGATCGGCGACGGCCAGTTCAATTTCGCCGCCATGTACGCGCCGGAGAAAACGGTCAAGGGGGCCAATCCGCTCTTGCCGTCCCAGACCATCGAGCTGAGCATGTACCAGTTCGAGTTGGAGGCCAGCTACACGTGGTTCTTTGACTGACGGTCAACCGAAAAGACCGGATCGAGGCCGCGCACCGCGCGGCCTCTTTTTTTGTGCCGTCAACTGTCGCGGCGGGTCTCGACCCAGTCGGCGGGAAGCCGGACCCGGGTCGCACGTCCGACAATGTCGAGCAGGATGGTGGCGCGGGCGTCGCCGTCCCCGGTGACGAAAACCCCGTCAAGACCGGCCAGCTCCCCCTCCACCACCAGCACGCGGTCACCGGGTGCCGGCGCGGCCTGCAGCAGGTCGCACAGGCCATCCCCGTCCTCGCGGGCACGCAGGGCATTGACCAGGGCGTCGGGCACCATCGCGGCCTCCAGGCCGAAGCGGACCACGTTGCTGACGCCGAAGGTCGAGCGCAGCGGTGCCCAGTTGTCGACGCCGGGCTCGAGATGGATGAACAGGTAGCGAGGGAACAGCGGCTCGACCTGGCGTAGCAGTCGACCACGCCGGCGCCGGGCGACCCGCGCCCGTGGCAAGTAGACGGTGTAGCCCTGGCGGACCAGGTTCTCTTCCGCGCGCACCTCCTGGCGCGGCTTGGTGTGAACCAGGTGCCAGGATTTCATCGCACTTTCCGGCCGTGCAAGTGGAGCATCGCGGCTTGCCAGTCGCCACGAACGAACTGCGGCAGTTCGGCCAGTGCGCTGTCGAGCGCGTCGTGCATCGCGGCCCGCTCGTCGGCCGCCGGCCGGCTCAGGACGTGACCGGTGACCCCCTCGCGGTGGCCCGGGTGGCCAATGCCGAAACGGAGCCGGACAAAGTCGCGGCTGCCGAGGCGGGAGACGATGTCTCGCAGTCCGTTGTGGCCGCCATGACCGCCGCCGACCTTGACCCGCACTTCACCAGCGGGCAGGTCGAGGTCGTCGTGAACAACCAGGATTGATTCCGCTGGCACGCGGTAGAAACGCGCCATCGCCGCGACCGCCTGGCCACTGAGGTTCATGAAAGTGGCCGGCTTGAGCAGCCGCAGCCGCTCACCGTCGACGGTCAGTTCGGCGATCTCGCCGTGGAACCGGCTCTCGGACCGGAAACGGGCGTCCCCCGACTCGGCCAGCCGGTCGACAAACCAAAAGCCGACGTTATGCCGGGTTTCGGCATAGCCGTTGCCCGGATTGCCGAGCCCGACGACTAGTAACAGCGGAGGGGTGTCGGCCATGCGGTTGAACCCCGAAGCGACCTGGAAACATGGTAGATGTCCGGCACGCCACGTCTGTGGCGTGCCGGATCACCCGGGTCGGACGACCTACTCGGCGTCCTCGGCCTCGCCGGCTTCATCGGCCTCGCCAACCTCGCCAACCTCGCCGACTTCGCCCTCTTCTCCCTCTTCTCCCTCTTCATCCTCGATAACCAGCTTCTGCAGGTGGATCGAAGCGACCACCTGGTCGTACTCCTCACCCTGAGCCAGGGCCGGGATAGCGACACCCTTGGGCAGTTTGATCTCGGACAGGTGAACCAGGCCGTTCAACTCCAGTTCTGAGACATCGACCTCAAGGAATTCGGGCAGATCGGCCGGCAGGCACTCGATTTCGGCCTCGATCAGGGTGTGCGACAGCAGGCCACCTTCCTTGATCCCGGGTGCGACATCCTCGCCGAGGAAGTGCAATGGCACATGCATGCGCAACTTCTGCTTGGCGCTGGTACGCAGCAGGTCAATATGCATGATCTGCGCCTTGAACGGATGACGCTGTACCGCTTTCAGTACCGCTTTCTGTGGCTTGCCGTCGACCTTGACCGTCAGGATGTGCGAGTAGAACGCCTCCTGCTCAAGATTGCGCAGCATGATGTTCTGGTCGATGACCAGTGACTGCGGTGGTTTGCCCGCACCGTAGATAATCGCCGGGACCTTGTCCGCCTTGCGCAGGCGGCGGCTCGCACCTTTCCCCACGTCCTGGCGTGTCTCGGCTTCAATTTCGAAATTCAGGCTCATCGTCTTTACTCCAGACTATATATAAACGCCGCAATGCGGCGACCGCCTCCCCCGCGACCAGGTTCGGCACCAAGACGCCCCGCCCACCATGGGCCAGGCGTTGCAGTCAGTCCATGTACAGGCTACTGACCGATTCCTCACGATTGATCCGCGCCATCGCCTCGGCAAGCAGGCCGGCAACGCTGAGTACACGGATACGCTCGCAACCCTGCGCGGCCTCGCTCGACGGAATGGTGTCGGTGACCACCAGTTCATCAAGTTCCGAGCCACTGATGTTGTCGATGGCACGCCCCGAAAGCACCGGGTGGGTGCAGTAGGCGACGACATGCTTGGCACCGAACTTCTTCAACGCCTTGGCCGCCATGCACAGCGTGCCAGCCGTATCGACCATGTCGTCGATGATCACGCAGGTGCGCCCTTTCACCTTGCCGATGATGTGCATCACCTCGGACTCGTTGGGGCGCGGTCGGCGCTTGTCGATGATCGCCAGGTCGGCATCATCGAGCCGCTTGGCCAGTGCCCGGGCGCGGACCACGCCGCCGACGTCCGGCGAGACGACGATCAGGTCGGGATACTTCTGCCGCCAGACGTCACCGAGCAGGATCGGCGATGCATAGATGTTGTCGACCGGTACGTTGAAAAACCCCTGGATCTGGTCGGCGTGCAGATCGATCGTCAATACCCGGTCGACCCCGGCCGTGGCGATCATGTCCGCGACCAACTTGGCGGAGATCGGTACGCGCACCGAGCGCGGGCGACGATCCTGGCGTGAGTAGCCAAAATAGGGGATGACCGCAGTGATACGTGCTGCCGACGCCCGTCGGATGGCATCGGCCATCACCAGCAGTTCCATCAGGTTGTCGTTGGCCGGCTGGCACGTCGGCTGAACGACGAAGACGTCCTTGCCGCGAACGCTGTCGATGATCTCGACCATGACCTCGCCGTCGCTGAACTTCCCCACAACCGCCTTGCCGAGTTGCAGGTTGAGGCGCGAGGCAATGGCCTGGCTGAGCTCGGGGTTGGCATTGCCCGAGAACACCATCACGTTATCGTCGGCGAGGCGGTCACTTACGGTCATGTTTACGCTCATGTCGTCGGGCCTGTGGTCACTGGGTGGTGCCGTCCGCATCAATTCATCTGCCTAGTTTGGCTGGGGCGCCAGGATTCGAACCTGGGATTGCTGGTACCAAAAACCAGTGCCTTACCGCTTGGCTACGCCCCAGAATTCTCCAATTCTGCCTCATCCAGTGCTCCGCGCGGGGCGCCAGGATTATTCGGGCCTGCGGCGACGTTCATCCCCGCTACGCGGGGCTGTCGAACCTGGGATTGCCGGTACCAAAAACCAGTGCCTTACCGCTTGGCTACGCCCCAGTAATATTGTTGCCGTCACCTGCGGCATCCAGCCGGTCCAGCAACGGC
>QNFN01000190.1 GCA_003645555.1 Gammaproteobacteria bacterium
AAGGCGAGTACGTGGTCCCCGCGGGGCATTATTTCGTCATGGGCGACAACCGTGACAACAGCAACGACAGCCGCTACTGGGGTGCGGTACCGGAAGAGAACCTGGTGGGAAAGGCCTTTATGATCTGGTTGAACGTCGGGGCATGGGGCCGCATTGGCAGCTGGATAGAATAATTCGGGAGTGAGCATGATGAGAGCAATCGGGACGATGCGGAATCGGCAGCAGGGAATGACCTTCATCGGGTGGGTCATGGCGTTGATGATCTTGGGCTTCTTTGTGCTCATTGGTCTGACGTTGACGCCGGTCTACCTGGAGTACTTCGCCGTACAGCGGCAGCTGACATCGCTGGAAGAGGAGGCCGGCCTGGTAAAGAAGTCCGCGGGTCAGGTCAAGAGACTGCTGCTACGCCGTTTCTCGATTGACGATGTTGATAGCATCCCGCCCGACCAGATCAAGATTGCGAAAAAGGATCGCCACATCAAGATCCAGGTCACCTGGCAGGTGCGCACGCCGATGATGGGTAACGTCGATGCCCTGGTCTCCTTCGACGAAAAACGGGACTTCATGGCCCGTTGATGACTGATCTCGAAGGGTTTGCGGCCCGGCTTGGTCACCCCTTCGCGGACCGCGGTCTCCTCGACCAGGCGCTGACCCACCGCAGTGCGGGTGCGCGTCACAACGAACGCCTGGAATACCTTGGCGACGCCCTGCTCGGCCTGGTTATCGCCGACGAACTCTACTGCCTGCTACCGCACGCCGACGAAGGCGAACTCAGCCGCATGCGTGCCAGCCTGGTACGCCGCGAGACCCTGGCCGAGATCGCCCGCGACCTTGAGTTGGGTGAAAACCTGCGCCTCGGGCCGGGTGAACTCAAGAGCGGCGGTTACCGGCGTGACTCGGTGCTGGCCAACGGCCTCGAGGCGGTGATCGGTGCCGCTTATCTCGACGGCGGGTTCGCGGCGGGACAGGCACTGCTGCGGCAGCTCTACGCTGAACGCCTCGCCAACCTGCCGGCCGACGGGTCGGCGAAAGATCCGAAGACGCGGTTGCAGGAGTACCTGCAGGCACGCGGCCGGCCGCTTCCTGAATACCGTGTGGCTGAGGGTATCGGTGAGGACCACGACCACACCTTCACCGTGGAGTGTCGGGTCGACGGGCTGGCCGGGTCGCTCAGCGGTGTCGGCCGCAGCCGGCGCAAAGCCGAACAGGCGGCCGCGAGCGAAGCGCTGGTCCGGTTGGTGGACGCCTGATGGCTTCCCACTGCGGATTGGTCGCTATCGTCGGTCGCCCCAACGTCGGCAAGTCGACGCTGGTCAACCGCCTGATCGGCCAGAAATTGTGCATCACCTCGCGCCGTCCGCAGACGACGCGCCACGCCATCATCGGGATTCACACCGTCGGCGACGCCCAGGCCATCCTCATCGATACGCCCGGACTGCACAACCGTCGCAAGGGGGCGCTCAACCGCTACCTGAACCGAACCGCGGCCGCTGCGCTCGCCGATGTCGACGTCCTGGTGTTCGTCGTTGACCGCCTGTACTGGACCGACGAGGACCAGGCGGTGCTGGAACGGTTGCGAGAACACCGTGCCCCGCTGCTGCTGGCGATCAACAAGGTCGATCTCCTGCCTGACAAGAGCGTGCTGTTGCCGCGGATCGAGGCGCTTGCCGAAAGCGGTCGCTACAGCGAGATCATCCCGCTTTCGGCGCATACCGGCCATAATGTCGCCTCCCTCGAGCAACGACTTCTTGACCTGCTCCCGGAAGGCGCGCACATGTTCGCCGAGGATCAGTACACTGACCGCAGCGAGCGCTGCCGGGCCGCGGAGGTGGTGCGCGAGAAACTGACCCGCCAACTCGACCAGGAGTTGCCCTATGTCCTGTCGGTCGAGATCGAACGGTTCCAGCGCAACAAGAAACTGCTGACTATCAACGCGGTCATCTGGGTCGAGCGTGCGAGCCAGAAGGCGATCGTCATCGGCCGTGGCGGCGAGGGGCTGAAACGGGTCGGCAGCCGCGCCCGCAAGGATATGGAGCGTCTGTTCGGCCAGCAGGTGCTGCTGCATCTCTGGGTCCGGGTGAAGGAACGCTGGACCGACGACGAGCAGGCCTTGCAGCGGCTCGGTTATGTCGACTCCGGGGCGCAGGAATGACCGGTGACGCAGCACACTGACCCGGCGCTGCAACCCGCGTTCGTCCTGCACCGCCGCCCTTACCGTGAGACCAGCTTGCTGGTCGAGTTGCTGACCCGCGGCGACGGACGTGTCGGGGTGGTCGCCCGCGCGGCGCGGCGCCGGCGGCGGGGTGTACCCCCGCTTGAACCGTTCGTCGAGTTGCAGGTGCGCTGGCGCGGGCGCGGCGACCTCGGCCAACTGCTCGACGCGGAGAGTTCCTCGGCACCCCTTCGCCTGCGTGGCACGGCCCTCTACAGCGGTTTCTACCTCAACGAGCTGCTGATGCGCATGCTGCGGCGTCACGACCCCCACGCAGAGTTGTTCGATGATTACGCGACCGCCCTGGCTGCGCTCGATGCCGTCGGGACGGAGGGCGTGGAGCCGGTGCTACGGCTGTTCGAAAGCCAGCTGCTCAAGGCGTGCGGTTACGGCCTGCAACTACGCGAGGAGGCGGTAACCGGGACCGAGCTCGACCCGGACACGCTGTATCGCTACGAGCCGGAAACCGGCCCGGTCACGGTTGCCAGCGATGCCCGGGGCGGCCTGCTGGTGCATGGTCGTGCCCTGCTCGCGCTCGCGGCCGGCCGACCCAAGGCAGAAAGCGACCTGCGTGAACTCAAGCAGGTGTTGCGTGGCGTGCTGGCGCCGCACCTGGGCTCCCGGCCGTTGGCCAGCCGGGCACTGTTCCGGGGCGAGGGCTGGACGGGGTCGACCGCTCCGAATGGCGGCGGGTGAGTATAATTCCCGTTCCGTCACCTCCGGACAGTGCGAGAACCACCATGCGCAGTGATGATCCGCTCCTGCTTGGCGTCAACGTCGACCACGTGGCCACGTTACGCCAGCAACGCGGCACCCGGTTTCCCGACCCGGCCCAGCTCGCCCAGATCGCCGAGCAGGCGGGGGCCGATGGCATCACCGTCCACCTGCGCGAGGATCGGCGCCATATCCAGGATCGCGACGTTGAGCGGTTGGTCGAGGTCGTTGAGACCCGCCTGAATCTCGAAATGGCAGTCACCGACGAAATGCTCGGCATCGCCGAACGGTTACGTCCCGCCTACTGCTGCCTGGTACCGGAAAAGCGCGCCGAACTGACCACCGAGGGCGGCCTCGACGTGGCTGGCCAGCAGGCGTCGGTCAGTGCGGCCTGTGCACGCCTTGCCGCGGCCGGGATCCAGGTCTCGTTGTTTATTGATACCGACCCGGCCCAGTTGGAGGCCGCGGCGGCAGCGGGCGCACCGCTGGTCGAACTGCACACCGGCCACTATGCCGACGCCCCGGAGTCGCAACGCGGGCGTGAGTTGCAGCGGATCGCGGAAGCCGTGCGTTTCGGATGCGAACTCGGCCTGCAGGTCAACGCCGGCCATGGCCTCAACTACCATAACGTGCAGCCGGTCGCCGCGTTGATGGGAATAACCGAACTCAACATCGGTCATGCCATTGTCGCCCGCGCGCTGGTCGATGGCATGCATGGCGCCGTAAGGTCGATGAAGGCCCTCATGACCCAGGCCCGGGCCTGACCCGGTACGGCAGGGCGGATGGCAATCCACGGCATTGGCAGCGACCTGATCCGGGTCTCCCGCCTGGCGGCGGTGCTGGGTCGCCATGGTGACCGCTTCGCCACCCGGATTCTTGCTCCGGAGGAGCAGGGCGACTACGCGCGTGCGACAGATCGCGCCGCTTTCCTGGCCAAGCGTTTTGCCGCCAAGGAAGCCGCGGCCAAGGCGCTCGGAACCGGCATCCGCGATGGCCTGCGCCTGGCCCATTTCGCCATCGGGCACGATGCCCTGGGCCGACCGACCCTTAGCCTGCTGAAGCGCGCCGCCGAGTTGGCGGACGCGGCCGGAATCATCGCCACTCATCTCAGCATCAGCGACGAGGGCGGCTGGGCGCAGGCGTTTGTCGTGTTCGAGCGCGAGGTGCGTTCAGGCCGGTCCTGAAGCGCGCTCGTCAACCAATCTGCCGTACGGCCTCGGCTACGGCCAGTTCCAGCTCTTCCCGAACCGCGGCGACAAGGGGCTCGGCCTGGTCCATGCGGCCCTTGGCGAGGCTCTCTTCGGCGAGGCCGACGGCGTTCGACAGCCGTGGCAGGGCGCAGTACTCGGCCGAGCCGCGCAGCTTGTGAAGTACCGCCATGAGCTGCGCCGGATCACTGCTGCGCCAACCCTCGTCAAGGGCGGCGCGATGCTGCGGCACTTCGCTGATGAACATGCTCAGCATCTCCCGCGCCAGTTCCGGCCGCCCGCCGGTGATCAGCAGGGCTCCGGCGCTGTCGTGGACCGGGCTTTTCCCGGGAGGTGGGTCCGCGGGTATCCGTGCCTGGAGCCCGGCCTGGGCCGTGATGTCGGCGGGCAACCAGCGTTGCAGGACCCGTACCAGCAACTGCTCGTCAAGGGGCTTGGTCAGGTGGTCGTCCAGGCCGGCGG
>QNFN01000191.1 GCA_003645555.1 Gammaproteobacteria bacterium
ACATTCCTGCCGGCGAGCTGATCGAACGAGCTCGGACCGTCCTTGTGGAACATGACACCGGCACCGTCGACGAAGGTCGGGATCGAGAAGTCGACCTTTTCGCGCCGTGACAGTGTCGCCGTGGTGGCGCCACAGAGCAGGTCGATCTTCCCGTTTGTTATGGCCTCGAATCGATCAGCCGCGGTAACCGGAACAAACTCGATGTTCAGTTTTTCCATCCCGAGGAAGGCTTCGAGGCCGAGTCCGATCGTGTGGCACAAGCTGACGCTGTAGCCTGAAGGCTCCTCGATGGCGTTCAAATAGGAGAAGGGTGCCGCATCGGTCCGGAAGCCGATCCGGAAGGTGCCACTCTCCTTGATCTGGTCGAGTGTGCCGGCCAGGGCCGGACCGGTGACGAGCAGCATGCTGGCGATAGCCAGGATCAGGGTTCTGCGCATGAGAGCTTCCTTGATGAACATGGTGACGGCATCCATTGGCCGACGATGGAAGAGTCTAGCAGGCTGTTGAAATTCTACTCAGCTGGCACGATCCGGCGTCAAAATTGACCTCAAAATGCTCATTTACTCCAGTAAATTGTGCTTTATCGGCCCATTTTTCCTTGTCTCGCACTCATCTGAGCGAATTTCAACAACCTGCTAGACGCGATCGGACCTTTGTGCGTGGCGGGGTGACCTTCGGCTGACCTGGATCAGAAGGGAGGCGGCGTGGCGTGTCTCAGCCACTCTGAATTCGTTCCAGCGTGACGAAGGCGTAAGGATGGGCATTGCGCTCATCGGCCGCGTGGGCCTCGTGTGCCACCTCGCGCCACGTATCGGAGTCGATCTCGGGGAACCAGGCGTCACCTTCGAACTCGGCATCGATCCGGGTCAGGTAGAGTCGCTCGGCGCGTGGCAGCATGGCGCGGTAGAAGGCGGCGCCACCGATGACCATGGCTTCATCCGTGTCGCCGGCCGCGTCCAGGGCCGCGTCAATCGAAGCGACCACGGTGGCACCGTCGGCCCGGTAGTCTGGGTCACGGGTCAGGACGATGTTATGTCGCCCTGGCAGCGGCCGCCCGAGGGACTCCCAGGTCAGGCGGCCCATCAGGATCGGCTTGCCCATGGTCATGCGCTTGAAGTGCTGCAGGTCGGCCGGGAGGCGCCACGGCAGGTCGTTGTCGCGGCCGATCAGGCCGTTGCGGTCGAGGGCGGCGATCAGGGCGAGGCGCATCGGTCGCGTGTTTCCATCAGACCGCCACCGACGCCTTGATCAGCGGGTGGTGATTGTAGTTCTCGAGCGTGAAGTCGTCGTAGGTGAAGGCGAACAGGTCGTCTATGTCCGGGTTCAGGCGCATGGTTGGCAGCGGGTAGGGCTCTCGTTCAAGTTGTGTCCGCGCCTGCTCGAAATGGTTGCTGTAGAGATGCGCGTCGCCAAAGGTGTGGACGAAGTCGCCCGGCTGCAGCCCGGTCACCTGCGCCACCATCAGTGTCAGCAGGGCGTAGGAGGCGATGTTGAACGGCACGCCGAGAAAAATGTCGGCGCTGCGCTGGTAGAGCTGACACGAGAGGCGACCGTCGGCAACGTAGAACTGGAAGAAGGTGTGGCAGGCGGCCAGCGCCATCTTGCCCTGGGCGACGTTGGCCTGCGGACTGATCGACTCGTCGGGTAGGTCGGCCGGGTTCCATGCCGAGACCAGGATGCGGCGGCTGTTGGGGTTGTTCCGGATCGTCTCGACTGCCTCGCGCATCTGGTCGATGGTGCGCCCGTCAGGGGTTGGCCAGGCACGCCACTGGCGACCGTAGACCGGGCCGAGGTCACCGTCGTCGGTGGCCCACTCGTTCCAGATCGACACTTTGTTGTCGCGCAGGTAGGCGACGTTGGTGTCGCCCTTCAGAAACCAGAGCAACTCGTGGATAACCGAGGGATAGTGAATCTTCTTGGTCGTCACCAGCGGGAAGCCGGCGGCCAGGTCGAAGCGCATCTGGTGGCCGAAGATCGAGGTGGTACCGGTGCCGGTGCGGTCGCCCTTGCGGGTGCCATGGTCGAGCACGTGCTGCATCAGGTCGAGGAAGGGCTGCATGGGTGGTCGGCGTCGTTTCTGGTGTTTCTGTGGGTCGGGCTTCAGCCCGATCGTGAGCCATGAATGATGTCGGACTGAAGTCCGACCTACAACCGCGCTCTTCGCCTTTTCTTCTGTAGGTCGGGCTTCAGCCCGACGCGAGCCTGACAATGATGTCGGACTGAAGTCCGACCTACAAAATTCTCCTAGCCCGGTTTCGCGTTCCGGTAGGCCAGCACCATCAGCACAAGCCCTCCGACCACCATCGGCAGGCTCAGCAGCATACCCATGGTGAGCCAGTCGCCGGCGAGGAAGCCGAGGTGGGCATCGGGCTCACGTGCGAACTCGACCGCCGTACGCGCGCCGCCGTAGCCGGCCAGGAACAGCCCCGAGACCGCCATTCGCGGACGTGGCTTCGCTGAATAGAACCAGAGGACGGCGAACAGCACCAGCCCCTCGAGCAGTGCCTCGTAGAGCTGCGACGGATGGCGCGGCAGCGGTCCGGCGTATGGAAAGACCATCGCCCACGGCACGTCGCTGACCCGGCCCCAAAGTTCGCCGTTGACGAAATTGCCGATACGCCCTGCACCGAGGCCAATCGGTACCAGCGGCGCGACGAAGTCGGTGGTGCCGAAAAAGCCGAAGCCGTGCTTGCGGCCGAACAGCCAGGCGGCGACCAGCACGCCGAGCAGGCCGCCATGGAAGGACATGCCGCCCTGCCAGATGCGCAGCAGGTAGAGCGGGTCGGCGAGCAACTGATCGAAGCCGTAGAAGAAGACGTAACCGAGGCGTCCACCGAGGATGACGCCGAGGGCGGCGTAGAAGATCAGGTCGTCGACCTGCTCGGCAAGCCAGCCGGAGCCAGCCCGGCGTGCACGCTGGCGGCCGAGCCACCAGGCGGCGAAGAAGCCAATCAGGTACATCAGGCCGTACCAGCGGATCGCCAGTGGCCCGAGCTGGATCGCGATCGGGTCGATCTGTGGGGCGGTCAGCATAGGCCAGTCTTGTGCAACTTCCAGGGGACCTCTGATTAATTCGTGAACTCGTATCTGGCGCCCAGAATGTCCAGCCTTATCGTTACCAAGCTGCGCAATAGCTCGCTATTACGTGCGCTTGGCGCCTTAAATCTGAACATTCTAAATCACCATCTACTTCGCCCAGAATTAATCAGAGGTCCCCCAGGCTATGCTGGCAGGCGCCGGGCCACCAGGCACTTGAGGTAGTCGGTCTCGGGGATCGCCGGGTGGACCGGGTGGTCGGGCCCCTGGTGCCCCTGTTCGATGATCTGCAGATCGACGTCGACCTGGCGTGCGGCCCGCTCCAGGGCGACGCGCAGCTCGTCACGGGAGAGGTGATAAGAACAGGAACTGGTCAGGAGGATTCCGCCTGGCGCGAGCACCTGCAATGCACGCCGATTGAGTCGTCGATAGGCCTCGAGGCCAGCCTTGTGGTCCTTGCGTCGCTTGATCAGCGCCGGGGGGTCGACCACCACCGTCTCGTACCGCTCGCCGGCGTCGCGCAGCTTGCGCAGCACTTCGAAGACATCGCCGCGCCGGGTCACTACCCGGTCGGCGACGCCGTTGGCTGTGGCATTGGCCTCGAGCCGGGCCAATGCCGGAGCGGAACTGTCGACGCAAAGCACCTCGTTCGCTCCCGCGGCGGCGGCGCGCAGCCCCCAGGCGCCGACATAACTGAACAGGTCGAGCACCCGGCGGCCCTCGGCGTAGCGGATCAGGCGGTCGCGGTTGGGGCGCTGGTCGAAGAACCAGCCGGTTTTCTGTCCATCGCTGGCCGGCACTTCGAAGCGCAAGCCACCCTCGTCGACCGTCAGCGTTTCGGGCAGCGTGCCGTGGACCGTCTCGACGGCCGTATCGAGCCCTTCGAGTCCCCGCAGCGGGGTGTCGTTGCGCAACAGGATGGCGCGTGGCGCCAGCAGCTCAACCAGGGCGGCGAGCAGGTCGTCGCGCAGCCGCTCGATGCCGGCGGTGCTGATCTGCACCACCAGTATGTCGTCGTAGCGGTCGACCACCAGGCCAGGCAGGCTGTCACCCTCGCCGTGGACCAGGCGGTAGGACGGCCGGTCGAAAAGTGACTCGCGCAGCTCCAGTGCCGCGCGCAGCCGGGCGTCGAGCAGCCGGCGGTCGAGTACGACATCGCGTCGGTAGCTGATCAACCGGGCACAGATCAGCGAGTGCGGGTTGATGTAGCCACTGCCGAGCGGCTGACCGCCCTGGGCTAGCACCGTCACCGGGTCGCCTGGCGCAAACCCCTTCAGCGGGGTCTGCTTGACGTCGACCTCGTTGCTGTAGACCCAGAGGTGACCGCGCTGCAGTCGGCGCTCCTCGTGGCGACGCAGGACGATCGTCGGCAGCAGCGGACGCGAAGTACTCATAAGGCTAGGGAACCTCTGATTAAGTCTGGACGAAGTAGATTGTGCTTCAGAATGTTCAGATTTGAGGCGCAAAACGCACGTAATAGCGAGCTATTGCGAAGCTTTGCAACGAAAAAGCTGGACATTCTGGGCGCCAGATACGAGTTCATGATTTGATCAGAGGT
>QNFN01000192.1 GCA_003645555.1 Gammaproteobacteria bacterium
CTGATCGGTATGTTGACTCCCCACAGTTGGTGGCTGGCCCTCGGAGTCTCAGATCTGACTCACCAGTACATGGCCATCTATGCCGGCCTGGCGTTTGGCAGTCTGTGTCTGATCGGCGCCACGATGCTTTTGTTACGCCGACTTAATGAGCCTCGTGTAAGGGCTGTCAGTCGCTATCGCGACACCTTCATCATCGGCTGGCTCTTGGCTACGGTTACACTGGGTTTGTTGACCACCATAGTGTCGTTTCAACATGCCGGAGAAGGGGATACCTCCACCATGATTGCCTTGACACTTTGGGTGCAGAGTGTGGCGACGCTGAATGTGAATGCGGACCTGATCACCGGTGTCAGCTTTATTTATAAGCTGCATATGTTCTTTGGTATGACAGTATTCCTGCTGTTTCCCTTTACCCGGTTGGTCCACGTCTGGAGCGTACCTCTTGGCTACCTTGGGCGCGCCTACCAGATCGTACGCATCAAACGAATCCGAATGAATTAGGGAACCTCTGATCAATTCATGAACTCGTATCTGGCGCCCAGAATGTCCAGCTTTATCGCTGCCAAGCTGCGCAATAGCCCTGCTATTACGTGCACTTGGCGCCTCAAATCTGAACATTCTGCATCACCATCTACTTTGCCCAGAATTAATCAGAGGTTCCTTAAGCTAACTGGCTGCAGGGCCGGGACAGGGCGACCCGGACGACTGGAAAGGTACATCCAAGATTGAATCGCCCGTAATCGCCATGCGGACAGGCGGCGGAATGACCGCCCGCGCCGTGCGAATCCCCAGGGTTTGAGCGGTGCGGGGCCACCTGCTGCGCTAGATTGAGCCCCAAGGGCAACGTGGCGCCATCGTAACCGGGTTACTCTTGCCCAGAGGTCGAGACGGACAAGGGTAAGGCATGGAGACGGGCGGCCACGACTACACGATCAATGCCTCCACCTATGAGTGGGCATCGCGGCTGTTCTCTACCGTGGAGCGGATGCTCAAGGTCAGCATCCGGCTGCACGGTGACCACGAACTGCTACACACCGGGCAGATATTCATCTTCAATCACTTCGCCCGCTTCGAGACGTTCATCCCCCAGTACCTGATCCATCGTCATACCGGCGCCTACTGCCGGTCGATCGCCGCCAGTGAATTCTTCGCCGACAACGATGCCATGGCGGGGTTTCTGCGCAACGTCGGCGCGGTGCCGAACAATCTGCCAGGGTTGCTGCCGTTCCTGGCGCGTGAGCTGCTGCACGGCCGCAAGCTGGTGGTGTTTCCCGAGGGCGGCATGGTCAAGGATCGGCGGGTGGTCGATGATCGGGGGGAGTACCGGGTCTATTCGCCGAGTGCTCGGGAACACCGTCGCCATCACACGGGCGCCGCAGTGCTGGCGCAGGTGCTCGAGGCATTCAAAGCGGGCCTACTCGAGTCGGCGCATCGAGGCGATGACGTGACTGTATCGCGCTGGAGTGAGTCGCTCGGCTTCGAGCGCCCGGAGACGTTGCTCGAGGCGGCCCGGTTGCCGACCATGATCGTGCCGACCACCATCACCTTCTATCCGATCCGGGTCAGAGACAACCTGCTGCGCCGCGGCGCAGAACTGTTCAACCGTCGCCTCAGCCGGTCCGCCACCGAGGAGTTGCTGGTTGAGGGCAACATCCTGCTGCGCGATACCGACATGGATCTGCGTCTAGGCACGCCCCTCGTTCCACGACCATGGCGCTGGCACGAGCGGCGCCTTGCTACCCGGGTGAGCCGCGCTCACCAGGAACTGGTTGCCTACTTCGAGCCGGCACCGCGTGAATGGAGCGCGCGCTTACTGGGGCTGGTTCTGCGCCGGCGGATCCAGGTCATGCGCAACCGTTACATGAGTGCGCTGTACACTGGCGTTACGGTCAACCTCAGTCACCTCGCCGCCAGGATGATCCTGGAACTGGTCGACCGTGGCGAGATGGAGGTCGAGCGGGGCCGCTTCCATCGCCTGATCTATCTCGCCGTGAAATATGCGCAAGGCGCGGGCGGCATCCACCTGCATCGTTCATTGCACGATCCCGACGGCTACCTGTCGGTGCTCGACGACGCCTGCCCGGGCCTTCAGCAGTTCGAGAGGATGGCCGTGAGCCTGGACCTGATCGAGATGGATGGCGAACGCTACCGGTTCCTGCCCAAGCTGTGCGAGGAGCACACCTTCGATACCGTACGCATGGAGAATCTGGTTGTTGTCTATGCCAACGAGGTGGCGCCTATCGCCCCGGTTGGCGAGGCGGTCAAGGCGGCGCTTGCCGCGGAGGCGGGTTGGCACGGCGTCCCGCGCGCGGTCACGCTGTTCGAAGATGAGCAGCTCAGTCATGTGCACGACCGCAAGCAGTTCCACCAGGCACGCCACACTGAGGTCAACGACGCCGAGACGGCGACGGCCGATGGCGCACCATTCCTGCTCAATCTCCATGAGGCACCGTTTGGCGTCCTGTTGGTGCACGGGTTCCTCGCCTCACCTGCCGAAGTGCGCGGGTTCGGTGAGCGCTTGTCCGCGGCCGGTTTGCCGGTGGTCGGCATCCGCCTGAAGGGCCACGCCACGTCGCCGTGGGACTTGCGTGAACGCGCCTGGGAAGCCTGGTTCGAGTCGCTGAGGCGCGGTTACCGGATCGCTACGGCGCTGTGTCAGCGTGTTGCCATAGTCGGTTTCTCGACCGGTGGAGCGCTGGCGCTGCTGCTCGCCGCGGAGCGCCCCGCCGGCCTCGCTGGGGCGGTCAGCATCGCGGCGCCGTTGCGATTCCGTCATCGCGGCATGACCTTCGTGCCACTGGTGCACCGTGCCAACCGCCTGGTCCGCTGGGTGACATCGGAGGAGGGGGTGATGCCGTTCACCCAACATGAGTCTGAGCACCCGGACATCAACTACCTGCAGATGCCTATCCGCGGCCTGTTCGAACTCCACCGCATGGTCGATGCGCTCGAGGCCAACCTGCCGAACGTCGCCTGCCCGGTGCTGCAGTTGCAGGCCAGCGAGGATCCGGTCGTCGAGTCGGGTGGGGCGGAACTGATCCACGACCTACTCGGCAGCCCGCAGCGGCGGCTCTGCTGGATCGCCAGCGATCGACACGGCATCCTCAACGAGGACATCGGCGAAACACAGGCGACCATTATCGACTTCCTCGATGAGTTGCGCGTGATGGATGTTGCTCCGGCAGCCATGCCAGGCGAGCTTATGGACGTGTCGCCCGTCATCGGTCGGTAAACCTTGCTCTTCCCGGATGGGTAAGAGAGGATGCGCGCACCGCCGGAATGGACAGGCATCGAAGCACTTGAGGCCGGTGCCGGAGCAGGGTGACGCCTCCTCTTCAGAACAGATCGACCTGTTCAATTTTTAACGGCGGCCAACGACTGGCCGTATGACTGAAGCCAAACCGTGAACGACATGCCTGCCAATAAATCAGTCCAACCAGACCAGCCTGGCTGGTCTCTGGTGTTCGCCTGCTGGCTGCTGGCCTGCGTCGGTACGCTGGGGAGCCTGTTCTTCAGCGAGGTGATGGGCCTGCCTCCGTGCGTCCTCTGCTGGTGGCAGCGCATCTTCATGTACCCGCTGGTGGTGATTCTCCTGGTTGGACTTTTTCCCTACGACCGTCGGGTGATTCGCTACGCATTGCCGCTTGCCGCACTTGGCTGGCTGGTCGCTTTCTACCATTACCTGGTCTATTCCGGTTACATACCCGAGAGCCTGCAACCGTGCGGCGAAGGGCCTTCCTGTGCGGAGATCAACCTGGAGTTGCTCGGCTTCGTCACCATTCCCCTACTATCCCTGTTCACCTTCTCGGCGATCATCGCCATGCTTCTCGTCGCCCATTTCAGGATCAATAAATGAAGAAACAGTATCTGGTGCCCCTGGCGGGGGTGCTACTCGTGACGGTCTTTGCCGCTGCGGCCTACCTTTACAGTCAGCAACAGGCCAATGAGATGAATGAACTGGCGCAATCCAACGCGTCGATGCTCATCCGTGACTATTCGCCCAGGGCCGGTAACCCCGACGCCAAGGTGACCATCGTCGAGTTTTTCGATCCCGCCTGCGGGACCTGCAAGGCCTTCCATCCGCTAGTGAAGAAGCTGATGGCGGCCTATCCGGACCAGGTCAACCTGGTGCTTCGTTATGCCACGTTTCATCCAGGATCAGACTACGTGGTGAAGCTACTCGAGGCCGCCAGGCTGCAGGACAAGTTCTGGGAAACCCTGGAGGCCACGCTGGATGCCCAGTCGGCCTGGGCCGCACACGGGAATCCACAGCCGGAACGGCTCTGGATGCGTCTCGGTCGCACCGGCCTGGATTTCCAGAAGGCCAGGAACGACATGGTGAGCGCAGAAATTTCCCGTCGTCTGCAGCAGGACATGGCAGACGTCGGGGCATTGCAGGTGACCAAAACGCCGAGTTTTTTTGTCAACGGGAAGCCCTTGACCAGCTTCGGTTACGAGCAGCTGAGGGCACTTGTCGACGCAGAAGTCAGGGCAAATTACTAGTGGGCCATGCGGGAAGTTCTGTAACCCTCAGCCAGTTCACAAGCCGGGTTGGCCAGGCGCGTGAGCGCA
>QNFN01000193.1 GCA_003645555.1 Gammaproteobacteria bacterium
CGCACGGCGGGAGAAGTAGACCTCCTCCTCTGCCGTCAGTAAGGGCGAGGCGCCGATTTCGTTGAGATAGAGACGGGTCGCGTCGAGTTGAGCCGTGTGGCTCGGAGTCAATGTGGAGTCCTTGGAGAAAGAGCGAGTCTCCTCGGGTCTGTTAACACTTCCAGTTTCAGTATCGGCACTATCGGACCCCTGTCCGTTGAGGTTGACCTCCTGGTCAGTGAGATTGTCCATATCTTCCTCTCCTAGCATTCCTTTCTCCTCCGAGATGTCATCAGCCTTCATAGCGCTCCTACCGGGGCAGCGGTGCGTGCCAACGATGGCAGGCCATCAGCCTTGCGGCAACAGTCGGAGCGGGTCGATCGGCTTTCCTTGACGACGGATCTCGAAATGCAACATCGCACGGTCATTATCTACCCTACCCATTTTCGCAATCAACTGTCCTGGCGCAACTTTATCGCCTTCTCTCACAAGAAGTTCACGATTATGCCCGTAGGCGCTGAGGTAGGTGTTGTTGTGTTTAATGATGATGAGGTTGCCGTATCCGACGAGTCCGTTTCCGCTGTAGACGACCCGCCCGGCCGACGCCGCATAGATCGACTGACCTTCACTGCCGACGATATCGACACCCTTGCGCGCCGGATTGCTGGCATTGAAGGTCCGAAACAACCGCCCTTTGGTCGGCCAGCGCCAGGCCAGGCCACAAACGGGGCGCGTAGGGGTCGGGGCGCTCGGGTCGGTTTTTGCCAGTGATCGCTTGATGGTCGGCTTTTGCTGGCTCGGGGCGGGTGTCGGCGTCGTTGCCGGCGCACTCTTGGTCGCTCCCGGTTTGGATACCTTGGGCTTGGGCGGCGCCGGGGCTGGTGTCGATTTGGTGACCGGTGCCGACGCAGGTCGTGGTAGCGGACTGGTCACTGGAACGGCAGGCTTGCGTAGCGCCAGGCGCTGGCCCGGATAGATGGTGTACGGTGCACCAATCCCGTTCCAGACGGCGATTTCGCGATGGTCGAGGCCATACTGCCAGGAGATAGAGTAGAGCGTGTCGCCTCGGCGAACGCCGTAACTGGCTGGGGGTGGAGGCGCCCCGAAGGTGCGATTTGCGGTCGGTGCCGGCGGGTGTGGACCGCAGGCACTGAGCAGCAGGAGGCCAACAAGCATGGGCAGGAAGGTGAGGCGCAGAGGCTTCATCAGCGCGTTATCAGGAGATAGGCCACACCCAGGATGATAACCAGCCAGCCCAGGCGATCGACGTAGGTTCTCAGGATCTTTTCCATTGGCGCCCCGCCCCAGCGCATCAACCCGGCGACGAGAAAAAAACGACCGCCGCGGCCTACCAGCGAGGCCAGCGCAAATGGCAACAGGGCCATGGCACTGGCACCGGCGGCGATGGTGAACAGTTTGTATGGAATTGGCGAAAAGCCGGCGATAAATATGATCCAGATGCCCCAGATCTCGAACCATTCGATCACCTGCTCGTAGCGTGCGCCATAACCGGCATCGTTGATCAGAGGCAGCACGGCATCAATAGCCAACATGCCGATCAGGTAACCGAACAGGCCACCGAGTACCGAGGTGATCGTGGTCAGGGCGGCATACCACCAGGCACGATCGGTGCGAGCCAGGCTCATCGGCGCCAGCATGACGTCAGGTGGAATCGGGAAAAAAGATGATTCGGCGAAACTGAGGCCACCCAGATACCAGGGGGCATGGCGATGGGCAGCCCAGACCATGGCCTTCGCGTAAAGCGCGGAGAAAATGCGCACCTCAGCCCCGACCCGGCACCAGTGGCACAAAACTGACCCAGGCGATGTGCGACTCCTCGAATTTGTCACCCTGGCGGGTGATCAGACGCAACTCCTGGCCACCACGGTCACCGACCGGGATCACCAACCGGCCACCCTCACCCAATTGCTCCAGCAGCGCCTTGGGCACCTCGAGCGGTGCCGCGGTTACGACGATGGCATCGTAAGGGCCGTGTGACGGCCAACCCCATGAGCCATCGCTGAAGTTGGTCTGGATGTTGTAGATCCGGAGTTCCCGGAACAACCGGCGAGCACGTTGCAGCAAGTTGGGATTTCGCTCGACGCTGTAGACGTGTGGCACCAGGCGCGCCAGCACCGCCGCCTGATAACCGGAACCGGTGCCGACCTCGAGCACCTTCTGTGGAACGCCTCCAGCCAGCACGGCTTCGGACATCAACGCAACGATGTAGGGTTGGGAGATGGTCTGACCAAAACCGATCGGCAGCGCGGTGTCCTCATAGGCACGACTGGCCAGCGCCTCCTCGACGAACAGGTGACGCGGTACCTCGCGGATCGACTCGAGCACCACCGCACTCTTGATGCCCTCGTCCTGAAGTCGCCGCACCAACCGGTCGCGGGTACGCAGCGAAGTCATGCCGATGCCAGCGTGGCCGGCAATCACTGTGGATCTCCTGTGTCGAGCCACCGCGTCACGGCATCCAGCGCCGTGTGCCGGGTCAGGTCGACGTGGATCGGGGTCACCGAGACATAACCTTGGCGCACAGCATGGAAGTCAGTGCCAGGGCCGGCATCCTGTTCCGGTCCGGCTGGTCCGACCCAGAAGATATCTCTGCCACGGGGGTCGGTGGTGCGGACGACCGGCTCGGCCCGATGGCGATGACCGAGACGGGTCGAGCGAAAGCCCTGGATCTCCGACCACGGCAGGTCGGGGACATTGACGTTGAGAATGGTGTCCGGTGGCAGCTCGGCGTGACGCAGCTGTTCGACCAGATGCAAGGTCGCACGCACGCCGCTGTCGTAGTGCTCGGGATCATAGTGCCCCATCGAGACGGCAATCGCCGGCAGCCCGAGGAAGCGCCCCTCCATCGCCGCGGCCACTGTACCGGAGTAGATCACGTCGTCGCCCAGATTCGGGCCCGAGTTGATGCCTGAGACCACCATGTCGGGCTCGCGTTCGAGCAGACCGGTGATCGCCAGGTGGACGCAGTCGGTCGGTGTGCCGTCAACACGAATGACACCGTCTTCGAGGGTGATCATGCGTAGCGGCTGATCAAGCGTCAGCGAGTTGCTGGCCCCGCTACGGTTGCGGTCGGGTGCGACCACCGTCAGTTCACCCAACTCACCAAGCGCCTTGGCGAGCCGTCGTAGCCCCTCGGCGAGGTAGCCGTCGTCGTTACTGAGCAGGATGTGCATGCGGTGTCCAGCGCGGTCGTCACCACGCCCTTGCGCGGGTGATGGGTACTATAACCGAATCACCCTCGCCCCTCCCATCATCCCGGTCGTTGACTGCGCATGGGATAATGGCGCCATGAAACGTCGGCGCAACCCGGTAAACGACCAAGAGAGCGCACTCTTCCGCGAGGCGATGCGTGGCGTCCAGCCGCTTGCCGACGCCCCGGCCGACGCAAACCCCGTTATCGCACCGAAAAACAGGCCGAAACCAACCGTGAAAACGGCACAGGTAGTCACGGCTTCCGGCAAACCCGCCACGGCCGACGGCAGCGGCGTGCAGACACGGACGCTGCAGCGGCTGCGTCGGGGTCGACTGCGACCGGAGGCGACCCTCGATCTGCACGGCTTCACCCGGCACGAGGCACACATCGAGGTCGATCGATTCCTGCGCCGCGCGCATGCCGACGGGCACCGTTGCGTGCTGGTAATCCACGGCATCGGCCGCGGCAGTGAATCCCACGGCGTATTGCGCCAGGCATTGCCCGGCTGGCTTACAGCCCACCCGGAAGTGCTGACCAGCGCCCCGGCGCAGCCTGCCGACGGTGGTGCCGGGGCCAGCTATATCCTGCTGCGACGTGCGTCGCCGGCGCGCTAGCGCGCCTCGTAGAGAATACAGCCGAACTCTGCGCGCGTTTCCAGATGCGCGAACTCGTCATCAGCACGTGCCAACGCCCGCATGCGGTTACTGCTCATCTGCTCCAACCGTTCGCAGATACCGAAGCCGTCTCGCTCGGTGTCATTCTGCAGTTGTGGATTGCTCTCGAAACGCCAATGACCGCAGTCGCTACAGAAGCCACACTCACTCATGCCCTTCCCTCCTCGTGATCAACCGTCGGGCTGGCGTCTGGCGCAGGACGCCGGCTATGCTGGCCCGCCGCCATGACCGCGAGCCGAACTGTGAACGATACGCCACCATCATCCGAACAGTTCCCCTATCGCGTCACCATCCCGGCCCGCTGGGGCGACGCGGACATGCTCGGACACATCAACAATGTCGCCTACTACCGCTACTTCGAGGCGGTAGTGGTCGACTTCATTGCCACCCCGTGCGGAATCGACTGGCTGTGCGCCCCGGTGATCCCCTTCGCCGCCGAGAGCCGCTGCCGCTTTCTGCGACCGCTGCGCTTTCCCGGCACCTTCGTTGCCGGACTTCGCGTGGCCCGTGTCGGCACCAGCAGCGTCGGCTACGACCTGGCCCTGTTCGACCAGGCCGATGGCAACCCCGCCGCCAGCGGCGACTGGGCCCACGTTTTCGTCGATCGCGCGCGCGAGCAACCTATGCCGATCCCCGATTCCGAGCGCAAGGGCTTCAACGCCCATCGCCGCGCGGCGAGGTGC
>QNFN01000194.1 GCA_003645555.1 Gammaproteobacteria bacterium
AGGTTGATGTCTGACCTGGATTCACGTGGGTCGGACTTCAGTCCGACAAGTTCCGGCAGTAATTCCGGTAACGGTTGTCGGGTTGAAACCCGACCCACAAAGAGACGGCTGGCGCCCGTCGGTTGGGATTACCCGTCGCGCAACGCTTCCAACGCTTCGGTAAGCCGCTCTACGGCAACGATCTCCATACCGTTTATGCCTCCTTTCGGTGCGTTCCCACGCGGCACCACCGCCCGGCGGAAGCCATGTTTGGCGGCTTCCTGCAGGCGCTCCGGACCGTTCGGTACCGGGCGGATCTCACCGGAGAGACCGACCTCGCCAAAGGCGACCAGGTCGTCTGGAAGCGGTCGGTCGCGCAGGCTCGAGACCATCGCCAACAGCAGCGCCAGGTCGGCACCGGTCTCGGTGACACGGACCCCGCCGACGACGTTGACGAAGACATCCTGGTCGCTGGCCTGGATACCGCCATGGCGATGCAATACCGCGAGCAGCATCGCCACCCGGTTGCCGTCGAGGCCGACGGCGACGCGGCGCGGGCTGCCGAAGCTGCTGCTGTCGAGCAGGGCCTGGATCTCGAGCAGCAGCGGTCGCGAGCCATCCCATACCGCCAGCACCGCACTGCCCGGTGACGGGTCGCCACGCCGGTTGAGGAAGATCGCCGACGGGTTACGTACCTCGCGCATGCCCTGCTCGGTCATGGCGAAGACGCCGAGTTCGTTGACGGCGCCGAAGCGGTTCTTGGTCGCGCGCAGCATGCGGTAGCGGTCGTCGTTGCGCCCTTCGAGGTAGAGCACGGTGTCGACGATGTGTTCGAGCACACGCGGGCCGGCGACTTCGCCGCTCTTGGTGACGTGGCCGACCAGGAAAATGGCGCAGCCGCTCTGCTTTGCGTAGCGGGTCAGCAATGCGGCACTCTCGCGGATCTGGGTCACCCCCCCGGGTGCACCGCTGGCGTCGGCGACGCGCAGCGTCTGGATCGAGTCGACCACCAGCACTGGCGGCGCCTCGCGTGCGGCGAGCGCGCAGATGTGTTCGACATCGGTTTCGGCAAGCAATCGCAGGCCGTCGCCAGCCAGCCCGAGCCGACGTGAGCGCAACGTCACCTGCTGTGGTGACTCCTCGCCGGTGACGTAGAGCGCCTTGTGGTTTGCCCCCATGCGGCAGAGCGTCTGCAGTAGCAGGGTCGATTTGCCGATGCCCGGGTCGCCGCCGACCAGCACCACCGAGGCGGGCATCAGGCCGCCGCCGAGGACGCGGTCGAGCTCGTCACTGCCGGTGGCCAGGCGCGGCATGTCGTCGAGGTTGACCTCGCTGAGCTTGAGCACCTCCGCTGCCGTGCCGGCATAGCCGACCGTGCGTTTGCGGGATTTGGATACGCTCACGGCGAGGCCGGCCGGTGCCGCCTCAATGCTGTTCCAGGCTTCGCAGCCAGGACATTGCCCCTGCCACTTGCTGTAGCCGGCGCCGCACTCGCTGCAGAGGAAGTCGAGACGCTCCCGTGCCATCGTTACGTTCTACCGATGCGTCCGCCGGTTGCGGACCGGAGCATTGTAGCGAAGCGGCATGCCCGTGGCTGTCATCTGCAGGGTGAAGCGTGGATCCGGGGCGCCACCCGCATGGGTATGGGCGTTACCCATCAGTCATCCTGTCGGCCGCCCATGTCGGACTGAAGTCCGACCCACATGGATTGCCGGGCCGCCTGTTTCTGGAGCGGCCCTTCGCCCTGTCTGGACACAAAACGGATTGATGAGAGCGGAAAGAAATCGGCGTTACGAGAAATTATCCACCTACTGGGTGCAGCTTCTTTTGTGGGTCGGGCTTCAGCCCGACGGAATCCTTGCAACTCCGTCGATGCGCGGTGGGGTCCGATAGAGTCTGCGGAGCAGGGGAAAAACGTGCGACAGGCGCGGCCGTGTCAATTCCTGGTCGATCCGGTGGTGGTCAGGCAGGGAGGCAGGCCTCGCAACCGGCGCACAGCGGTCCGGTAATCCGGTCCTCGAGTTCGATGCGTGACGCCAACGCCTCACCCAGCGTGGAGAGGTCGCCGTGCAGTTCTGGCCCGACGATGCACTGGTCATCGCAGTTGTACTTGTCGTTGAAGCGGAGCAGGGCGTCGGTGGTGGCCGTAACCTCGGGATAGAGTCGCTCCGCCATTTGCCACACTTCGGTCTGGCAGGCGCCATCGTTACGGATGGTCTCGTAGAGGCCGAAGTGACCGGTGGCGGCATAGTCGACCAGCAGTTGGCAGAACTGCTGCAGTTGCTGCGGAGTCGCCGCGTGCTTTTTCTGGCCCGGTGTCGTTCCGGCCAAGTCGTTTAACTGTACCAGCAGGTCTCTGCGTTCTTCCAGAAGTTCGCGAACCATGAGCTGTGAGCGGCTCGACGTGGCCTGTTCGGGGGGCTGTTCCATTGCGTTTCCTCGGTATTCTAGCCCGTATATTGCACCAGCATCACGGATGCTGGCGCCGGACAGGTGCGGCTGGACGCCGTACTGGAGGGAAAGGAATAGCCGTGCTATTCCTTGAGTGGAGCGCAAGTACTGACGTGCCTGGACCAGCCGGGGCCGTGATAGGCCACGGGCCGGTAACAAGCCGTATTTTTTGGATTCGCTTCAAAACCAATCTTTTCCCACTTGCGTTGCAAAAGCTTCAGGCCAGGCCCGTGGCCGGCTGGTGCCATAGGCGGGTTAGTGGGCCATGCGCAAAGTTCGGTTACTGTTCGCTTTGCCAAAAGGCGTATCTCTGCGTTGGAAAAGCTTGGAATAGGCCTACTATTCCTGCACTTTTCCGCCTTGATCTACCCCTTTTGGCTGTGCTCCTTTAGTTACCGAACTTCACGCATGGCCCACTAGGCGCCGGTGAGACTCCGGTGGAGGCAAACCATGACACATTATCCCCCGTATCGACAATGCGGTGCGGGGTTGACGTCGCCTGCCCCGGACTGGATGCTCGGACGGCCTTCCACAATCGGCGCCTGGTCTGTGTTCATCTCATTGCGTACGCTGTTTCCCGATCCACCACGCGGCTTCCCAGGACGGCGCTGGGTCAACATCGGTTTGCGTACCGTGCACCTGCTCGGAGTGGCCGGCATGGGTGGGGGTTGGCTCTACGGCGCGGACCCCGCGGATTGGCGTCCGTTTCTCTGGCTGGTACTGATGAGCGGTGGCGCCATGGTGCTGCTCGAGGTTGCGGCTACCTGCCTCTGGCTGCTGCAACTGCGTGGTCTTGCCGTGCTGGCCAAGCTGCTGTTGGTTGCGCTGGCGGTGCGCTGGCCTGAGACCACGCCGTGGGTCTTGGTGACGGTTATCGTCCTGTCATCGGTTTTCGCCCACGCTCCGGCCAACGTGCGCTATTTTTCGCCCTTCCACGGTCGGCGTGTCGAGCGCCTTTAAGGAACCTCTGATCAAGTCATGAACTCGTATCTGGCGCCCAGAATGTCCAGCTTATTCGTTGCCAAGCTTCGCAATAGCTGGCTATTACGTGCGCTTTGCGCCTCAAATCTGAACATTCTGAAGCACCATCTACTTCGTCCAGAATTAATCAGAGGTTCCTTAACAGCCTGTTAATCAGAGGCTCCTTAAGATCGCGGTCGAGCGGATCAGGCCGGTCTCGGAATGCTGATCACCCCCTCCATGGTCGAGTACTCGCTGCCGCCGAGGCGGCCGAGCGGGTCGATTTGGGCGGCGTCGAACTTGGTCCGGCCCTTGGCGTCGGTGACCACGACCGTATCGTCGACGTAAAGGCCCTTGACTCGGCCGAGCAGCAGCGTTTGCTTGGCGGCACCGATCTCGCGGATCTCGTACTGCTCGCAGGCGTAGGCGATGCGGCAGTCGGCGAGGCGCGGCAGCGGGAAGCCGTCAAACGGTACGGTCTCCAGCCCCAGCCGGGCAACTTCTGAGTCGCCGTAGTCAAGCGTGGCCGAGCTGTCGGTGACCGCCTGTGCCAGGTCCCGATGTGCGATATGCACCACAAAATGGTTCCGTGCCTCGATGTTGACCCGCGTGTCCTTCAGCGTGCCGTCGGGTTTACGCCCGATCGAGAGCATGATCAATGGTGGGTCGCTGCATACGGCGTTGAAGTAGGAGAAGGGGGCGAGGTTGTAATCACCGCCCGCGTTCTCCGACAGCACCCAGGCGATCGGGCGCGGGATCAGGGTCTGGATGATGTTGAAATAGATCTGGTTGGGTGAGAGCTCGGCAAAATCGACGTACATGGCGCGGTCCCGTTGTCTGGCTGGCCGCGGCATTCTAACCGACGCAGGCGCATGTACCGTTCGCATGAGTCCGATCTGGCCAGTTAAACTGATGACACCAAGCCTTACGCGACCGTCAATTTCGAGGAGACCGGCATGCGTTACCTTATTCTCGCCCTGGTTCTGCTGTTCCCACTGTCTGCCCAGAGCACCGAAAGTGCCACCCGAGACCTGGCCGAGCGGGTCGCCGTGGCGGCGTTTACAGCAACCGAGAAGGCCCTGATCGAGGAGTTCTTTGGCAAGCCTGCCGAGGGCGGGACCAAGACCGATGGCGAGGCCAGCGGGGGCGCCAGGGGC
>QNFN01000195.1 GCA_003645555.1 Gammaproteobacteria bacterium
CTACCACTACGAGTGGTCCATGGGCAACGGTGGCACCACCGGCAGCACCGGCAACAACGAGAGCACCCGTCTCGCCTACGCCGGCCTCCAGGGCGGCTGGGGTAAGATGCTTATCGGTCGCCAGTGGGCCCCGTCCTACTTCCATGTCTACAACAAGACCGACACCGGTGACGCGCACGCCTCAGGGCCGACCAACTTCTCGGGCAACCGTCACGGCAAGAGCATCACCTACACCACGCCGAACATGAGCGGCGTCACCGCGTCCGCCTTTGCCATGCTGGCTGCAGAGCAGACCCAGGAAGACGCCATCGACAAGTGGGAGCTCTCGGGTCAGTATAAGAATGGCCCGATGCAGATCGGCGCCGCCTTCGGCAATGACCAGCGTGGTTCGGCTGCTACCGCTGCCGGCTCGGCCAGCTCGACTGCATTCGACATCTGCATCACTTCCCTTGCCGGTAGCTGCACCACGCCATCGTTCGTCGCCACCACGTTCGATTCGGGTTCGGCGGGTTCGGCCGCAACCACCAACGACACCGACACCTGGGCCATCGGCGGCAGCTACGCCTTCGGCGACTTTAGCGTCGAAGGCCATTTCGTCAACAGGGATACCGGTGGCACTAACGGTGAGACCGACGGCTTTGCGCTCGGTGGGACCTACAAGATGGGCAGCACCCAGATCCATGGCGCTTACCGTTCGACCTCCATCGAAGGTGCTGCGGGCGACACCGACGTTGATGACTGGTACATCGGCGTCCGTCACTTCATGAGCAAGGAGACCCGCGTCTTCGCCGAGTTCCGTAACACTGAACTCGACGCGCCGGTTGGCGGCACGGACACTGATGTCGACATGTTCGCGATTGGTCTGCGCAAGGACTGGAAGCTCTAAGAACTTCCATCCATTGCTTTTAGACGGGCGCCTTCGGGCGCCCGTTTTTTTTTGGAACAGGGGTCAGAGTAAAACGGACCGCGTTTTACTCTGACCCCCTCCTATGATGGACTACAGCGGCTGGATCGAGGCGTGGGGCTTGTGGGGGCTGTTCGCCACGTCGTTGCTCCCCGCGACCCTGCTGCCGGGCGGCTCGGAACTGGCGGCCGCGGCGCTGGCCATCGATGGCACGCATCCTCCCGCAGCGATCGTCGCCGTGGCCACCTTCGGCAATACTCTCGGCGGATTGACCTCGGTGGCCCTCGGCCGCCTGGTCGCCTGGCGCTTTCCCGGCACCTACCCGGAGCGACCCGAGACCCTTCGGGCCCTGGTACGGCTGCGGCGCTGGGGCAGCCCGGCACTGCTGTTCGCCTGGCTGCCGGTAATCGGCGATCCCTTGTGCGTTGCCGCCGGTTGGCTGCGGCAGGGTTGGCTGCCGGTGACACTGTTCATCGCGCTGGGCAAAGGGGCACGGTATGCGATCGTGGTCGGGGTGTTCGCCTAGCTGCAGCTTTCAACCCGATTTTTGTGGGTCGGGCTCCAGTCCGACAACAACCTTGCATTGAGCACCTGTAGGTCGGGCTTCAGCCCGACAATCAAAGGCTATTCATCCGGATTCGCGTCGGGCTGAAGCCCGACCTGCAGGAGGCGGGATTCATGGTGGATCTGGTGCCGCCCTATCGCACTGCAAAATGATAGAATGGCCCGCCTTCCGCACCGTTCCCGAAAACACGCGATGAGCCCCGAGCCGACCAGCCGGATCCGCGAGATCCCGTACAACTACACGTCGTTCTCGGACCGCGAGATCGTGCGCCGTTTCCTTGGTGCCGACACCTGGACAACCATCGAGCGGCTGCGTGGCGAGCGCCGCACCGGGCGCTCGGCCAGGATGCTGTTCGAGATTCTCGGCGATCTCTGGGTGGTGACCCGTAACCCGTTCCTGCAGGACGACCTGCTTGACGACCGCCGTCGCCGAAAGGCGCTGATCGACGCCATGCATCACCGGCTCGACCAGGTGGTGGCGCGTGCCGACGGCAATACAGATGCCCTCGGCCTGGCTGAGACCACGCGCGTGGCGGTGCATGAGTTGACCGACGGTTTTAGCCACCTGCAGCAGTTGCGTGAGCAGGTTCGCCGCCGGCTGGCGCGCGTCACCCGGGGCGACAACATCGACTTCAGTGGCCATGCTCGTGTCGCCCACGCCACCGACGCTACCGACTGGCGCGTCGAGTTCCCGCTGGTGGTCGTTAGTCCCGACAACGAAGCGGAGGTCGCGCCTGTTGTTGCCGCCTGCATCGAACTCGGCCTGACCATCATTCCACGCGGCGGAGGTACCGGTTACACCGGCGGCGGGATTCCGCTGCATGCTGACACCGCCGTGATCAACGTCGAGAAACTCGAGAGCCTCGGCACAGCCGAAGTGCGCTTGTTGCCCGGCCTCGAACAGGAGGTCGCGACCGTGCGTGCCGGTGCCGGTGTCGTCACTCGGCGCGTTGCCGAGGCGGCGGCCGCGGCCGATTGCGTTTTCGCCGTCGATCCGACTTCGCAGGACGCCTCGACCATCGGCGGCAACGTGGCGATGAACGCCGGCGGCAAGAAGGCGGTGCAGTTTGGCACCGCGCTCGACAATCTCGTCAGCTGGCGCATGGTGACTCCCGATGCCGAATGGATCGAGGTCGAGCGGGTCAATCACAACCTCGGTCGCATCCACGACCAGCCAACGGTCACTTTCCGTATTACGCGTTTTGCCGAGAACGGCACGACGCCACTCGGTGAGCCGGAACTGCTGGAGCTCCCGGGGCCGTCGCTGCGCAAGGCCGGGCTCGGCAAGGACGTCACCGACAAGGCGCTCGGTGGTCTGCCCGGCATCCAGAAGGAGGGCTGTGACGGGCTGATCACCTCAGCGGTTTTCGTCCTGCATCCGAAGCCGGCTCATCTGCGCACCGTCTGTCTCGAGTTCTACGGCAGCGACCTGCGCCGTGCCGTGCCGGCGATTGTCGAGACCAAGGATTACCTCGACGGTCTCGATGGCGTCGCGCTGGCCGGTCTTGAGCACCTCGACGAGCGCTACGTGCGGGCCGTCAACTACACGCCCAAGGCACCGCGTGGCGAGCGGCCGAAAATGGTGCTGCTGGCCGATATCGCCGGTGAGGATGGTGATGCCGTCGGTGCCGCCGCCTCCGAGATTGTGCGCTTGGCCAATGCCCGTGACGGTGAGGGTTTCGTCGCTGTCAGCCCCGAGGCGCGACGCCGATTCTGGGCCGCACGTTCGCGCACCGCAGCCATCGCGCGCCACACCAACGCCTTCAAAATCAACGAGGATGTGGTCATCCCGCTCGATCAACTCGCCGCCTATAGCGAGGGTATCGAGCGGATCAATATCGAGCAGTCGATCCGCAACAAGCTGCGCATGGTCGACGCCGTACTCGGCTACCTCGGAGAGGGGCTGGCCGAGGCCGGTGGGCCGGACTACGAAGTGAGCGCCGAGGCCGATGCGATTCTCGCCGCCAAGGTCGATGCCGCGCGTCGCCACCTCGGGGCGATCCGCGAGGATTGGTCGGAGCTGCTCGGCAATCTCGACGCATCGGCCGCGGATCACGCCGACCTGCTCGACGCCGACGCACGCACCGCACTGGCTGAAGGCGATACGTTGCTCCAGCTGCTGCTGCGTCGTGACCTGCGAGTCTCCTACCGTGCCGCCATCGAACGACCACTGAAGGAGATTTTCTCCGGTCAGGAGCTGGCCGCGGTGCGCGAGCGGCTCGATGCCATCCACGGCTCAATTCGTTCCAGTCGATTGTTCGTCGCCACCCACATGCATGCTGGCGACGGCAACGTGCACACCAACATCCCGGTCAACTCCAACGACTACGCGATGCTGCACGAGGCCGAGCGGATCGTTGACCAGGTGATGCGCCTCACCGTCGCCCTTGGTGGTGTCATCTCCGGTGAGCACGGCATCGGCCTGACCAAGTACCGCTATCTCGATACGGAGCGGGCTACGGCATTTGCTGCCTACAAGGAAAAAGTCGATCCGCATGGCCACTTCAACCGCGGCAAACTGCTGCCCGGCTCGGGGCTCGACGATGCCTACACGCCGTCGCTGCGCCTGGTCGAACAGGAGGCGCTGATCCTCGAGGCGAGCGAGTTCGGGGCGCTCAACGAAGCGATCAAGAACTGCCTGCGTCGCGGCAAATGCAAGCCGGTCTGCACCACCCACGTACCGGGCGCCAACCTGCTCTACTCGCCGCCTAACCAACTCCTGGCCACCGGGCTCATCATCGAGCCGCTCATCCACGAGGAGCAGACCCGGCGCGGCGTCTCGGTGCGCCATTTCGCCGAAATGAACGACGTCGCCGACCACTGCACCATCTGCCACAAATGCGAGACGCCGTGCCCGGTCGACATCGTCTTTGGCGACGTCACCGTGCGCATGCGCGACATTCTCAAGGCGCACGGTCGGCGCAACCGCAGCTTCGGTGCCTGGTTGTCGCTGGCGTTCCTCAACACTACAGAGCCGCTGCTGATCCGCGCACTGCGCGAGGGGGTGTTGAAGCGCGGCTATGCCGCACAGCGCCACGCCCATCGGCTCGGACGCCGCTTCGGACTGGTACGCGAGACC
>QNFN01000196.1 GCA_003645555.1 Gammaproteobacteria bacterium
CGCCCCTGACCGCGAAAGCCTGGTTACGGCGTGCCGAGCACTCGACCGCGTCCTTCAATGGGGATTCAATGTCATTCCGCATTGGCATATCGACTACGATCGCGTGCTGTTCTGGGACAAGTTCGGTCGACCTGACATCACCCCGACGGCCGGGGTGCAGTTCGGAGCCTGGTGGGTCGAACCGGAACTGGAGGCGCGTCTGCGTGGCCGCATCAAGTCGGTCGCGCGCTAACGTGCCTGTCTACCCGACAGTACCCATGGGGGCCTGACGTCATGGGCGCCTACATCGTTCGCCGCCTGCTGCTGCTGATCCCGACACTGTTCGGGATCATGCTGCTGAACTTCATCATCGTCCAGGCCGCGCCGGGTGGCCCGGTCGAGCAGATCATCGCCCAGATCCAGGGCCTCGACGTGGAGGCCACCGCGCGTGTGAGCGGGGCTTCAGGCGAGGAGACCGGTGGCGGGCAGAGCCGTCAGGCCGGGCGCACAGGTGCCGCGACCGGCGCCCAGCCGACCGGAAGGTATCGTGGTGCGCAGGGTCTCGATCCCGAGTTCATCGCCCAGTTGGAACGTCAGTTCGGTTTCGACAAACCGGCCCACGAACGCTTCTTCCTGATGATGGGCAACTACCTGCGTTTCGACTTCGGTGACAGCTTTTTCCGCGATCGCTCGGTTATCGATCTGGTCCTCGACAAGATGCCGGTGTCGATCTCGCTCGGGCTGTGGACCATGCTGCTGGTCTACCTGATCTCGATCCCGCTCGGTATCGCCAAGGCCGTTCGTGATGGCTCACGTTTCGATGCGGCGAGCAGCATGGTCGTTGTTGTGGGCAATGCCATACCGGGTTTCCTGTTCGCGATCCTGCTTATCGTACTGTTCTCTGGCGGACGCTACTTAGACTGGTTCCCGTTACGCGGCCTGGTATCCGAGGACTGGGACGCGCTCGACTGGTCGGGGCGTATCGCCGATTACTTCTGGCACATGACGCTGCCGATCGTCTCGCTGGTCATCGGGGGCTTTGCCGGGCTGACCATGCTGACCAAGAACTCCTTCCTCGACGAGATCAACAAGCAGTACGTCATGACCGCCCGAGCCAAGGGGCTGTCCGAGCAGCACGTCCTTTTCGGTCATGTTTTCCGCAATGCCATGCTGATCGTAATTGCCGGGTTTCCGAGCGCCTTCATCGGGATCCTGTTCACCGGCGCGCTGCTGACCGAGATCATCTTTTCCCTGGACGGGCTCGGCCTGCTCGGTTTCGAAGCCGCGATCAACCGTGACTACCCGGTGATGTTCGGCACCCTCTACTTTTTTACGCTGGTCGGGTTGGTGCTCAATCTTATTGGTGACCTGATGTATGTCGCCATCGATCCACGCATCGACTTTGAACGTCGCGAAGGGTAGGGAATGGTCAACTTGGGCAATATCCATGTGGGTCAGGCTTCAGCCCGACGAACACCGTCTGGTTCTTATGTAGGTCGGGCTTCAGCCCGACAAGAACGGTCGGTAGTCGGGCTGAAGCCCGACCTACAGAAGAGTAGGGTGGTATGAAGCTCAGCCCCCTCAACGCCCGTCGCCTGCAGAACTTTCGTGCCAATCGGCGTGGTCGCTGGTCGTTGTGGCTGTTTCTGGCGCTGTTTTTCATTTCACTGTTTGCCGAGTTCATCGCCAACGACAAACCGATCCTTGTTTATTACGAAAATGAAATTTACATGCCGGTCTTCAAGACCTATCCGGAGACACTCTTCGGTGGGTTCTTGCCAACCGAGGCCGAGTACAAGGATCCCGAAGTACGTGATTTGATCGAGCAGCGAGGCTGGATCGTCTGGCCTCTGATCCCGTTCAGTTACGACAGCATCAATTTTGACCTGACTGAACCGGCACCATCGCCGCCATCCATGACCAACTGGTTCGGTACTGACGACCAGGGACGTGACGTCACCGCCAGGCTGATTTATGGCTTTCGTATTTCGGTACTTTTCGGCCTCACGCTGACCTTGATAAGTTCGGTGGTCGGGGTCGTTGCCGGAGCTGTACAGGGTTACTTTGGTGGCTGGACCGACCTGCTGTTCCAGCGTTTTATCGAGATCTGGTCCGGATTGCCGCAACTCTACCTGCTAATCATTCTGGCCAGCGTAGTTGAGCCGAATTTCTGGCTGCTGCTCGGATTGATGCTGCTTTTCTCGTGGATGGCACTGGTTGGCGTGGTGCGCGCAGAATTCCTGCGGGCGCGCAACTTCGATTACGTGCGCGCCGCGCGTGCCCTCGGTGTCAGCAATACCACGATCATGTTTCGCCACCTGTTACCCAACGCCATGGTGGCGACCCTTACGTTCATGCCGTTTATCCTCAACGGCTCGATCACCACCCTGACCTCTCTCGACTTCCTCGGTTTTGGCCTGCCACCTGGTTCAGCATCGCTCGGCGAACTGCTCAATCAGGGCAAGAACAACCTGCAGGCACCGTGGCTCGGTCTGACCGCATTCATGGTGCTGGCGGTGCTGCTCAGCCTGCTGATTTTCATCGGCGAGGCGGTCCGCGATGCCTTCGATCCACGGAAGACGACCGGATGAGCGCCCGCTACGACAATGGCCCGATGCTCGAAGTCGAGGACCTGTCTGTCAGTTTCGACACCCAGGAAGGTGAAGTGCGGGCGGTGCGGGGCATTTCGTTCAGCATCGACCGCGGTGAGACCGTGGCGCTGGTTGGCGAGAGCGGGTCGGGCAAATCGGTCAGCGCGTTGTCAGTATTGCGCCTGCTGCCTTATCCGAAGGCGCATCATCCATCGGGACGGATACTGTTTGAGGGGACCGATCTGCTGACTGCCGAGGAGCCTGAACTGCGTGCCGTGCGCGGCGATCGCATCGGGATGATCTTCCAGGAACCGATGACCTCGCTGAACCCGGTGCACACGCTTGATAAACAGATCGGCGAGACCCTGCAGTTGCACCGCGGTATGAGCGCACGTCAGGCGCGGAAGCGTACCGTCGAATTACTGCACCAGGTAGGTCTTGGTGCGGTCGAATCCCGTCTCAATGCCTACCCGCACCAACTTTCCGGCGGTCAACGCCAGCGTGTGATGATCGCGATGGCCCTGGCAAATGAACCCGATCTGTTGATCGCCGACGAACCGACTACCGCCCTCGACGTCACCATCCAGGCGCAGATCCTGGCTTTGCTGAAGTCGCTGCAAAAGAAGTTCAACATGGGGCTGTTGCTGATCACTCACGATCTCAACATCGTACGTCATGTCGCCGACCGGGTATGTGTCATGACCGAGGGCGAGCTGGTCGAGCAGGGGCCGGTGAAGCGCATCTTCGCGGCGCCGAGTCATGCCTACACACGCAAGCTGCTCGATGCCGAGCCGTCGGGTCGGCCGCACGAACCGGCCGCCGATGCCGCTGAAGTGCTGGCCGCCGACGACATCCGCGTCTGGTTCCCGATCAGGGGTGGGCTCCTGCGCCGCACTGTCGACCACGTGCGTGCCGTCGACGGTGTTTCCCTCGCCGTGCGTGCCGGTGAAACAGTTGGCATCGTTGGGGAGAGCGGTTCAGGCAAGACCACGCTCGGTCTCGCGCTGCTGCGCCTCGAGCGCAGCCGTGGTGCGATCCGCTTCGACGGGAAATCCATCGACGGACTTTCCGGCAAGGTGTTGAGGCCGTTACGGCGCGAGATGCAGATCGTCTTCCAGGACCCGTTCGGCAGCCTCAGCCCGAGGATGTCGATCGAGCAGATCGTCGAGGAAGGACTGCTGGTCCACGGCATCGGGGCCGATGCCAGGGAGCGTGAACGTCTCGTCGTGCAGGTACTGGCGGAGGTCGGGCTGGACCCGGAGAGCCGGCACCGTTATCCGCACGAATTTTCCGGTGGCCAACGTCAACGCGTCGCCATCGCCCGGGCGATGGTGCTCAAGCCGCGCCTGCTGGTGCTCGACGAACCGACCTCGGCACTCGACCGCTCGGTACAGTCGCAGATCGTCGAGTTGCTGCGCGAGTTGCAGGTTCGCCACCGGCTGGCCTACCTGTTCATCAGTCACGACCTGACCGTGGTGCGCGCGATGAGTCACCACCTGGTGGTGATGCGTGACGGCAAGGTGGTGGAGCAGGGAGCGGCGGACAAGGTGTTCGACGCCCCAGAGCATCCCTACACGCGGACTCTGATCGCCGCCGCCACTGATCTCGCGGTGGCGCCCATCGAGACGGTCGACAGGGCATAATTTCCTAGCCCGCCTATGGCACCAGCCGGCCACGGGCCTCGCCTGAAGCCTTTACAACGCACGTGGAAAAGATCGGTTTTGAGGCGAATCCGAAACATACGGTTTGTTACCGGCTCGTGGCCTATCACGGCCCCGGCTGGTCCAGGTACGCCTGGACTTGCGCTTCACTCAAGGAATAGCTACGGCTATTCCTTTCCCTCCAGCGCGGCATCCAGTCGCACCTGTCCTGCGCCGGCATTTGTGATGCTGACGCAATACGCGGGCTAGCGAACCTGTTCGGACGGCGCCAGCGGTAGGCTCTGGACCTGCGGGGGGTCGTCACTGGTGA
>QNFN01000197.1 GCA_003645555.1 Gammaproteobacteria bacterium
ATGGTTGTTGGGCACGCTTCGCTTTGCCCAACCTACTTTGGGTGCCTGGATGAAAAGAAGTGGCAGGGTTCTCTGGCTAGGGGTTTGATCCGGCTGGTGGAGTCGTCCCCTCTAGCCACCCGCGCATCAGTTCTTTGATCCGCACTTGGTAGGGGATCCCCTCCAGTGCGCAGCGCTGCTTGAACGCGGCCAGCAGCGGTTCGGGCACACGCAGGCTGATCGGCCGGCTGCGTACCGCGGGCGCTTGCAGCAGGCGGAAGTCCTCGAGGAAGCGCAGCACCTGTTCCGGTGTGGCCGTGTGCGTGAGGGCCAAGTAGTCGGTGGTGAACGTCTGGACCGGTTTCATTGGAGTTGCTCCAGCGCTGCGATGTCAGCCAGATCTTGTGGTCGTCCCGACTTGCGCTTCATCTCGATGAGAGTGAGGGGTCAGAGAAAGCTTACTCTGACCCTTTGTTAACGTTCGTGCCCGAGATGCCGGGCCAGCCAGGCGAGCGCCAGCAGCATGGTGAACGTGGCGGCGTTGGCGGGAATCTGGTGGTTGAAGTCGGTGATCGCGTGGAGCATCAGGGCACTGCCGCCCATGATGACAGCGAAGGCCATGCCGCGTGTGAGCGGGTCACGTCGGCGCTGCTGGGCGGTCAGCGCCTTGGCGAACGCGAGCACGACCACGCCGCCTAGCAGCAGCAGGCCAAGCGGTCCTGTCTCGACCAGCAACTGGATGTAGTCGTTGTGAACGTGGTCATTCCAAGCGCGCATCGTCTCCTGGCGCGTGATGGGATAGATCCCATAGAACGTGCCACCGCCACTGCCGGTGACCGGGAAGCGCTCCCTTAGAACCAAGGCCGAATCGGCGATCTCGTCACGGTCTTCTGTCACCAGATGGAAGCGCCGCGCGCGTCCCTCGCCTGGATCAGGAAGGTCACCGGAAACAGGCGCACCTCCATCTTCTCTCGCCTGTCGTAGCTGTTGCGAGGTGGCCGGTGTCTCGAGCACCACGGCCTCGGTGCCACGCAGGCGGTCGATGACCTGGTCGACACCGAACCAGGCGCCGACGATGAAGAGGTCGATGACCAGCAGGCTCACGAGCAGCACGATGGTGGAGCGGGTGGCGTGGCGCGACTGCATCAAGGCGATCGCACCCGCGATCAGCAGGCTCGTGAAGAACGCCGTGTTGCCCATCCGCGAGCGGGTCAGCACCAGCGCGATCACCATGACGACGAGCGCAAGGCGCACAATCGCCTTGCGCGAGAGGATCACCGCGATCCAGTCGCGCAACCGCGCACGCCAGTGGGTCGCTGTGCCGCCTCCGAGGTCGGCGATCAGCAGGCCGATACCGACCGCGAGCGTCATCTCGAGGTAGCCGGCGAGATGGTTGCGGTTGACGAAGGTGCCGGTGGCGACTCCCAGGCCGTGCTCCTTCGGCCCGAATCCCCACTCGATGCCGGAGAGTGTCATCAGCCCACCGTAGCTTGCCTGGAAGAGCCCGGAGAGGACCAGCGCGTAGCCGAGGCCACGCAGCCGCTCACGGCTGGTGACGGTGAGCAGCACCAGGGCAAACAGGGTGACGTAGGCGAATGAACGGGCGAGAAACTTGAGGGTGGCGGTCTGATCGACGGTGATCGGCAGGAAGTGGTCGGGCAGCCAGCGCGCCAACAGGGTGCCGGTGATTTCGGCATCGGGCGCGGACTGATAGTGACCCAAGGCCTCTGGCGAGAGAATCGCCAGCCAGCCTGGGGGCAGTGGGATCAGTTGCACGACGAGCCATGTGATCCACAGGCCGAACAGCACCATCGCCGCCCGGGCCTTGCGGTAAGGGTAGGTAACCTCGGCACGGCCGCTCGCCCAGGCGGCAAGCCAGCCGATGGCCAGTAGGCCGATCCAGGCGACGGCGATCGCCCAGGCCCAGTTGCGGTTGCTGCCGAGCGGAATCGGCAGCCAGCAGACCAGGCCGAGCAAGGCCCAGTAGAGCGGAACGGGGGCGGCGAGGCGGGTCACGCGGGAGGGCTTCTTCGATTGTGGGGTGGTCTGTTCAGGGTGACGCGTCGGGCCTGTGTAAGCCTAGGATTACACGGCCTCGGGCATTGTGGGAATGTTGTTACATTACGTGACAACATTTATAGTAGTGTCAATGACTTCAGGATGAAATATTACTTTGACCATAGTGATAAGAATGTCACAATCACATGCGCCATGTAAGGCGATATTCAAATAGGGGCTAGGAGCCTGGGGTGTGCACATGAACAAGCTGATTCGCCTTCTTACCTTCCTCTTCCTGGCTGCGTTTCTCGCGACCGCCCAGGCGGCCATCAATCTGAACTCCAGCATGACAGTGGAACAGGCCGCCGCCGAGATGAAGCGCGCCGCCGAGCAGGATGGCGAGAGTGCCGAGGCGATCATGGCCGCGGCTATCGCGGCCGGGCTCGATGCCGCCACGGCGACCACGGCGGCGCTGAACGCCGGCTTGTCGACTTCTGCCGTGGTGAGCGCGGCGATCGGTGTTGGCTACAACGCGGCTGATGTGACCTTTACGGCGGTTTTGGTAGGCGCCGACCCGGACACGGTGCAGTCCGCGGCCGTGACCGCAGGTGCAGACGCCGACGTCGTGGCGTCGGCGATCGCCACGGCCGCCGGCACCGGCGCCGGTTCGGGTGGTACCGGTGGCACCAGCGGAGGCGACTCAGGTACGCCCTCCGGTGGTGGTGGTGGTGGCGAGGGCAGCCCGTCCTAATCTGACCTGATTCGCGAACCCGGCCAGAGAGCCGGGTCGTTCTTTAAACGGGAGGTAATGAATGCGTCCATACACCAAGCTCCTGGCAGGAGCGGGCTTGGCATTGGCCCTGCCTGTCGCAGCCCAGGCTCAACAGGCGGCCGGGGTTCCCGTCGGCAACATGCAGTTCTATCCGAAGGTCACGGTCGGCGTGGGCCATGATGACAACGTCAGCTTGCTGCCGGCATTCGAGATCGATTCGGATTTCGTCCAGGTCAAGCCGTCGCTGATCCTGATAGGCGAGGGTGACAAGACACGCGCCGAGGTCGGTTACGAGGGGGACTGGGCCTGGTACGACATCAACCGTTTCGATTACGACGACCATCGCCTGTTCGGCATCGGCGACCTTCACACGAGCGACCGCCTGCTGCTCAATGGCGAACTCGAATACCGCAAGGATCACGATGACCCCGGTTCCACCGATCGTGCGCGTAACCTGACGCCCGACGAGTGGCGCGCGTACAAGATCGCCGGCAAGGTGCGCTACGGCGCCGAGAGCGCCAAGGGGCGTCTCGAGGGTGCGCTGTCGTACATCGACAAGGAATACACCAACCACCGTGCCGATACCATCGACGACGACAAGGACAACACCCTGGCCCGCGGCACCTTCTTCTGGCGGGTGGGCGGCCGTACCGATGCACTGGCCGAACTGATCTACGAGGACATCGACTACAAGCTGGATACCTCGCTCCAGGACAGTCGGCTCAAGACCGCCAACCTCGGTGTGGAGTGGGAGGCCACCGGCAAGACGACCGGCAAGGCGCGTTTCGGTTACACCAAGAAAGACTTCCGGAGCTCGCTGGTCCCGGATAGCGACATCTTCAGCTGGGACATCAGTGCGACCTGGAATCCGCGCATCTACTCGGCCGTCGATCTCAAGACCCGGCGCACCATCGAAGACAGCACCGGCCAGGGCTCGAGCATCGACAGCACGAACCTTGGTGCGGCCTGGCGCCACGCCTGGCGTGAACGCTTCAGTACCACCCTCGGGATCGACTTCCAGAACGGGGACTACAACAGCTCTCCGCGCGAGGACGACACCGTGATTTTCGCCTTGCGCGGTGACTACCAGTTCCGTCGCTGGCTCGGTATCGGCCTCTCCTATCGCTACCGCGACAACGACTCGAACGAGGACATCAACGACTACAAACAGAACGTCTTCCTGCTCGAGGCGACAGGAACACTCTGAAACGGAACGAGATCTCGAGCGGCCGGTGACCCCGGCCGCTTTTTTATTGTTTAATTGCACTGATGCAGCTTTCGAACCACAATCCGTCCTGCGAGAACCCCCTAGCCGCCCGCCGCCCGTGGAGGGTCCTGCTGGCCTGCCTGCTCCTGGCGTTGACGGCCCAGGCCTTCGGCCAAGGCATCGCCAGCTACCGGCTCGGTAGCGGCGACGAGGTGGCCATCACGGTGTACGGCGAGGAAGACCTGTCGGTCGAGCAACGCCTGCATGATGACGGCATCATTGCTTATCCGTTTCTCGGTGAACTCAAGGTCGGCGGCAAGACCGTCGGCGAGGTCGAGAAGGAGATCACCCGCGGTCTTAAGGGCGACTACCTGGTCGACCCGCGGGTGCGTGTGAGCATCCGCGAATACCGGCCCTTCTTCATCCACGGTGAGGTGGAGGGCCCGGGTGGTTATCCCTATCAGCCGGCGCTTACGGTTCGAAAGGCGGTCAGCCTGGCCGGAGGGTTCACCGAGCGCGCGTCAAAGAGCAAGGTGACGGTGATTCGCGAGGGTCGCAATGACGCGCAAGGGATCG
>QNFN01000198.1 GCA_003645555.1 Gammaproteobacteria bacterium
ACGACGACCTTACGAGCCAAGGCGTCGGGTGTGTGCTTGAGCTTGGCCAGTGCCCACTCCGGGTAGAGCGGCGTGCTGTGGGCTACGGGAAAGAAGGGCGTCTGGCGTTTTTCGAGCACCTTCAGGCGCTCCCGCGGCAGGGTGTCGAAGTCAGTAAGTTGCTCAATGACTCCACTCGGCAGCACCCCGGCATCAGCGCTGCCGTCGAGGACCGCCTCGATCACAGCCCAGGTGTCGTGGCCAGTGAAGGTGACCTTGTAATCGGTGTCGGTGGCGAGATCGGCTTCAAGCAAGGCATTTTTGGCCAGGTACCAGCCTTCGAACGAGTTCTGGTCGAGTGCGACCAGTTGGCGGTTTTCAAGATCCTCTAGATGGCTGATCTCCACCCGGTCGCTACGCGTGAAGATGGTCGCGGCGAGGATATTCAGCGCGTGACCGTCGTACTTGCTGACCTTGGTTGCAATACGGGTGGCACCGTACTCGACTTCGAGGTTTACGTAGAGACCCGGATCGGTGATGACGAAGTCGAGTCCAAGTTCGCCATGATCGATCGCGGCCTCGGTGCTGGAGTGGGTTAGTGGCACCAACTCGAAGTGATAGCTCGGTAGCGTTCGGTTCAGGTGCCAGGCTACCGGGGCCCAGCGCTCGAGCTGGCGTTCCTTGTCACCCTGCAATTGGACGCCAATACGGACTTTACTGTGATCGGCCCAGCCACTGGCGACGGGCAGCAGGCAGCTGAGCAGCAGCAGGCAGGCCAGGCGGATGGAGCGACCGATCATGCGGCGGTCTCCACGCGGTTGCGACCGCCTTGCTTGGCCTTGATCAGCGCCTGATCGGCGCGCCGGACCATTTCGACCGGCGACTGCACGGCAGGGTCCGGGTAGGCAACGGCACCGATGCTGATGGTGACACGCTCGCGGTCGAGTTGTCCGACCGAGGTGCCGATCAGGTTCTTGCGCACTTTCTCTGCTGTGATAAGGCCCTGTTCGAGGTCGGTATGCGGCAGGATCAGAGCGAACTTGTTCTCACTGAAGCGGGCGAGAATGTCAGACTTGCGGACCGATTTCTGGAGTACGCCGGAAACCGTGGTCAGGACCACGTCGGCCATGTGATAACCGAAGCGGTCGGCGAACTGTCGGAAATGGTCGATGTCGACCATCAGCAGAGAGAGATCGGTGCCGTAGCGTTGGGCCTCGTTGAAATGGCGGTCGAGTTCGGTGGTGAAGTAGGTGCGGTTGGCGACTCCGGTGATTGGGTCGTGGTTCAGCAGGTCATCAATTTTATGTTGAGCCGAGGTGTCGTTGAGGATGATGGCCACCTGGCGTGACAGGTGCTCGAGCAGGACCAGTTCCTCTGCGGGATAGGGTTGGGCGAAACCGAGCAGCAACAGGCCGAGCAGTTCTCCGCGATAGACCAGCGGGAAGTAGGCGAGTTGCCTGGGAGTAATATTGCCGACGCCCAGATGCAGTACCAGGCCGTTGGATCCGTCGAAATCGTCGATCACGCGGGTTTCACGCTCAAGTGCCACCTGCCCCGGCACCCCTTCGCCGATCTTCAGCGTTTCTAGCTCCTCAAGGTCCAGCGCATGCGCGGCTTTGGGGGTGAGGCGATTGCTGCCTTCCTCGATCAGGTAGATCACGCCGAGCGAGGCGCGCGAGATGTCGGCCACCTTGCCCAGGGTCCCTTGGAGCAATTCCTGAGGACTCATCGACAGGTTGACCAGTGAGGAGAGGGCGGTGTACTGGGCCAGGCGTCGGTCATGTGCCACCACCGCCTCGGCCATGCGATTGAAGCCGCTGCCGAGGCTCTCGAACTCGTCTCGGGTAACGATCTCCGTGCGAACGTCGTGATCACCTTCGGCAAAGGCGTTCTGGGCAGCGACGATAGCGGACAGCGGGCGCACGGTGTCACGGTAGGCGAGGAAGGCGATCGCCAGCGACATCGTGATGCCGAGGGCGATAAAGATATAGACCTGACGGCTGTTCCTCGCCAGATGGTTGATGATCTTCTCATCGTTGACCGTCAGGACGAGCCCGCCGACCGATCGGTAGTCGCCGTTCAGGATGGGTTCGGCCAACACCATTGTTCGGCGCCTGCCTTCTTCACGAGAGTCGTTGTAGACCTGGCCGCTTTCGATCGCACGGTCGAGGGCATTGCCGATTTCGGCACCGACCGGAAACGGTTCACCCGGCAGGCCCGCGGTGGCGACGACGCGATCGTCCTGGATCAGGGCGGCGTAGGTGTTTTCGATGGTCAATTGGTTCTGGATCTGCTGCAGTAGCAGCTGGTTGTCGTCCAGCAACATCACGCCGATCAGGGCGCCCTGTTCTTTTACCGGGGCGACGATGACCTGGGCAAGTACCAGTGGCGGCAGTTCGGCAAAACGCTCCGGATCCTCACTGGTGAACAATTCGCGCGCGAGCAACTCGGTGGTGATCAGGTTTTCACGCAACGTACCGAGTGCACGCCCAAGACCGGCACCGAAGTTGAAATGATTCCCCAGCGCACCGAGCATGCGACCACGAACCGTCTCGTTTTTGTCAACGGCGAACCAGAGATCGACGTAACTGAAACGGCGTGCCTGCCGGGCAAGGATCCGAAACAGGGCCGTCGCATCGTGTTGTGCCAGAGCTGCGCTGGTCTGTTCGTTGCTTGAAGCCTGGACCAAAGCGATGCGCACATCCTCGAGTGGCCGCTGGTAGGCGGCCCAGGCGCCACGCAGGTTCGCTTCCAGGGTGTGTGCGGTCTCCGTCTCAAGGGCGTCGCGCATGGTCTGCTCGGTGATGAACAGCAGGCCACCCATCGGCAGGAACACCACCAGTGCAAAGGCGATCAGCGTCTTCCAGCCGAGCGATAGATAGAACCGTTGCGGTCCCCAGATGACTCGAAAGACGTTGGTGTCGTTGCTCACTTGAGTGTGGATCCCCGCTTGGCGCCCCGCGCAACAGGCGCAGGCAACTTGCCCGACGTCACAAGCGACGTGTGAAGATCATTGTGCACGCACCATGCCAAACATGACAGCCTTGACTCAACCGGACCGATCCGCGCGGTACGTTTATCTCATCCTATTGATTAGCATGGTTATGCTATGATCTAAACGTGCCGCGGAAGATCTATGAGAGAGGCCTCGCGGCACGAAGAGGCGATGAAATTCCCGATTCTGAGGAACTTTCTAACTTCTGGTTATGTCTTGGGAAAGGGAACGTGAGCAGACAGGGTGACCGGATGGTCACCCCGTCAAGTCATGATCGTCGACCGCCCGGCTTAACTGACGGTTGTCGAGGTGCTCATCGGGCAGGTGCGAATGCCGAAAAGAGTGTAGGCAGGGCACCAACGGAGCAGCCCGGTGAACAGCGGGATCACTCCGATGTAACCCCACACGGGGATGACATTCATGACGGTCAAGGCGATCAGCGCCAGACCGGCGATAATGCGCAATGCGCGATCGATTCCACCAACGTTCTGCATATCAGCTCTCCTGCTCGGATCGGGTTATGGACCATGGGGTTTCGACCCCGGATGGCCAACATTTGATCACGCCCGGGAGAGCCGTTCAGTAACAAGGTCACACAGCCTCAAGAGTCGGCGAGTTGGTCGAGTGCGGTGCGGTCGAGCAGTTCGACACGCCCACGATGGAGTGCGACCAGGCCGCGCTGTTCGAAGTCCTTGAGCAGGCGGCTAACCACTTCGCGTGCCGAGCCAAGTTCGGCGGCCAACTCCTGGTGGGTGGCGGCGACCATGCCAGAGGCGTCCGCACTGTCACGCAACCGGCTGGCGAGGCGCAGGTCCATGCGCCCGAAAGCCACCTCTTCGACCAGGACGATCAGGTCGGTGACGCGCCGCGCGTAGACCGCGAAGACAAACTGGCGGAACCCGGGGGATTCGGCCAGCAAGGCCTGGAATAGCCCGTTGCCGAGGACGATTGCCCGCACTTCGGTTTCAGTGATGCCCTCAGCTGGATAGCGCTCTCCTGACAGCAGACAGGTGGTGGTCAGGATGCAGGTCTGGCCGTCGCCAACGCGGTAGAGCGTGATCTCACGTCCGCTGCTCGAAATCTTCTGCACCCGTACCGTGCCGTCGAGCACCAGCAGGTAATTGCTGCAGGCATCGCCATCGTGGAACACGGTGGTGCCTGCCGGGAGGGTAACTGGCCGCGCCTCATCGGCGAGGCGTCGCTGCGTTGCCGATTCCAGTGTTGCCAGTTCAGGAAAGGCTTCGAGCCAGTTTTCCTCTTGAGTGACCATGGTGGCGCCTTTATCCGGGGGCTGACGACAGGGTCGTAGTTGCGAAGGCCGGGATCACCGCCCGGAGTCCTCTGCTGGTGAGGCATCGATGTCACGGTAGTGGCGGGTCAGGTCACCGTAAGCATCGACGCGGCGGTCCCGGAAGAACGGCCAGATCCGGCGTAGCGGTTCGGTGCGGCCAAGAGGAAGGTCGACGACCAACACCTCTGGAGCCTCGGTAGAGGCCTGGACCAGGATCTCACCTTGCGGGCCGCAGGCGAAGCTGCTGCCCC
>QNFN01000199.1 GCA_003645555.1 Gammaproteobacteria bacterium
ACTCGGCGAGTTCAACATCTCTGCTATCGCGGCGACCAGCTACTTCACCGTTGTGGCCGCGCTGCTCGCCCTGCTGCTGCTCTACCAGCACGCCCCACTGCGGTTCCCGTCGCTGCCGTTCGACCGAGGTCAGCGCAAGCGGATATTCCGCCGGTCGCTGCTCGCCGGCGTGGTGCTGTTTGTCGCGTCACTGCTCTGGGTGCACCGGCTGCTGATCTTCGTCTACCCGCTGGCCTCGGCCGGTTTCGCCTCGGCGCAGTACTACCTCGCCATCGAACTGCGGGAACAGTCAGTGGCGCGAGGCGGGGGTGGCGTCACGGCCCGCGGCTGGCTCGAACGGGCTGCCGAGCAGGGTCATGTCGAGGCGGCCATGGCCCTGGCGCGAACGCCGCGCTCGGCCGAGGACAAGCTCCGCTGGCTGACCCAGGCGGCCGAGGGCGGCCATCCCGAGGCGCAGTACGAACTCTACCGCTTCCTCATGCGCAAAACGCCCACGCCGGAACAGATGGCGCAGGCGCTCGAATGGTTACGTTCGGCTGCCGAGGGTGGCGAGGCCGGGGCCCAGTACGAACTCGGTCGACTGTATGTGAAGGGTAGCGAGCGGCCCGTCATGCAGCTGGACCTGGCAGCTGCCCGCAAGTGGTGGGAACGGGCTGCGGCACAGGAGCATGGTCGGGCGATGGAGGAGTTGGCACGGCGCCTGAACCGGGGCACGGACGGTTTTCCGCGTGACCCGGAACGCGCCGCCGGGTTGTTGCGCAAGGTGGCCGAGGGCTACCGCCAAGGGAGTCACGGTCTGCCCGAGAACGCCCGCATGGCTGCCGGCAGCGCCCAACGGGCCGATGCCATTCTCGACCTCCAGAGGCGAGTCGATGCCGGTGAGCCCGAGGCGCTGGCCACGCTGGGCCGGCAGTTGCTGTCGCCATCCACGGCCACGTCACAAACCAAGGCCGAAGGCGTGGCGCTGCTCGAGCGTGCCGCCGAGTCGGGCGATGCGGATCTGCTCTACGAGTTGGGCGCCATTTTCATGTTCGGCAATCACGGCGTCGCCAAGGACTTCGATCGTGGGCGCCCGTGGTGGGTTCGGGCCGCGGAGCAGGGCCATGTCCGCACCATGACCTACCTCGCTGCGGCCTACCGCAACGGCCAGTACGGCTACCCGGTCGACCTGCTACGGGCCAAGGCGCTGACCGCGGAACTGGTTGCGGCGTACCGTGACGGACGCCCCGGGGTCGATCCCGATCCCGAACGGGAACGCTACTGGGCACGGGAACTAAAGCACTTCGATCGCCTGTTCGAACAGACCGGTGGCGAGTACCTGCCGCTGGAGACGCTGCGGCGCGACGCCCAGGCCAACGATCCCGTGGCCCAGTACCAGCTCGGCCGCCAGATGCTGCTCTCCGGTGCCGCGCCAGAACGCCAGGAAGGGCTGCGCTGGATCGAGCGCGCCGCCGGCAACGGCCTGGCCGAGGCCCAGTACCGGCTGGTGACCTACTACGAGAGCCGGGCCCACATCATGCGCAACGACCCGCAGCGGGGAGTCGCCCTGCTGGAAGCGGCCGCCAACCAGGACCACCTGCCGGCTATGGGTGTGCTGGCCCTGGCTTACTACAAAGGCAATTTCGGCCTGCCGCGCGATTACCGGCAGGCGAGGGACTGGTACCGGAAACTGCTTGAGGTCCACGCCACCGGGAGCTACCTCGGCGAAATCGACGACCGCTTCCTCGCCTTCCAGCGGCGCCAGCTCGGCTACACAGAAAAGGCCCTGACCATCCAGGAGGAGAAGGAGGCCCGTTACCAGCAGGCTTCGCCGCTGGAGCGCGAGATCATCGCCATCGAGGAGCGCTACCACAAGCAGTACGAGAAGGCGGTCAACGCCCTCGATCGCCGAGACGGCAGCCGCGCCGGCAAGCAGCGCTTCCGCGAGGAGGTCAAACGGCTGCGGTTGCATTACATTGAATTGCGCGAACGGGAGATCGACGCGCTGAGGGGTCGGGGATGAGCACTGGCCGATCATGGCTCGGAGGTGGATTGAACAGAGTCATGACCTGCCAGGCCCAGGTCGTCTAAACTGATCAGAATGGCATCAGCCGTGCCCGAATGACTGCTTGGAGAAAATGTAGATGGAACTTGTCGACGGTGTCCTGAAGATCCCACCCTTTCTCGCCGTAACTCTCGGCATCGTCGTGTTGTTCGTCGGCAAGCGGCTGAACTCGGTCGTCGGTTTCCTGCGCGAATTCAGCATCCCGGAACCGGTTACCGGCGGGTTACTCTTTTCGGTGTTGTTCGGCATCGTCTATGCGGTCTCCGGCGTCGCCGTCGAGTTCGAACTCGCCGCGCGTGATTTTCTGCTGGTCTATTTCTTTACCACCATCGGTATCAACGCCAGCCTCAAGGACCTGCTCGCCGGCGGCAAGCCGCTGGTGGTCCTGCTGGCGATCACCATCGGTTACATGGTGGTGCAGAACCTGACCGGCATCACCATTGCCAGCCTGTTCGACCTGCCGGTGGCGGTCGGCATGCTCGGCGGCTCGGTGTCGTTGATCGGCGGTCACGGCACCGCCATTGCCTGGGCGCCGCGCATCGCCGAGGACTACGGCGTGGTCAATGCCATGGAGATCGGCATCGCCTGCGCCACCTTCGGCCTGATCCTCGCCAGCCTGATGGGCGGACCGATCGCCAAGTTCCTGATCAAGCGGCACGACCTCAAGCCGAGCGAGGCCGCACCGCAGGACGTTGGCATGTCGGAAGAGGACAAGGATAAAGGCATCAACCACCTCGATTTTCTTGATGCCCTGCTGGCGATCCACGCCAGCATCATTCTCGGCGTGATTCTCAACGAGGTGATCGAGGAGGCGGGCCTGCAGTTGCCGCTGTTCGTCACCTGCCTGTTCGCCGGTATCCTGCTGACCAACCTGATGCCGAAGAACTTCCCGCGCTGGTCCGGACAGATGTGGCCGACGCGCACGCCGTCGATAGCCCTGATCGCCGAAATCTCGCTAAGCACCTTCCTGGCGATGTCGCTTATGAGCATGCAACTGTGGACCCTGGTCGACCTGGCCGGGCCGATTTTCACCATCCTCGGTGCCCAGTTCGTCATCGCCATCGCGGTCAACATCTTCATCGTCTTCCGCGTCATGGGGCGCAATTACGACGCCGCGGTGGTCTGTGCCGGTTTCGGCGGTATCTCGCTCGGTTCGACGCCGACGGCGATGGCCAACATGGCGGCAGTAACCCACCGCTACGGCGCCTCGCACCTGGCGTTCATCATCGTGCCGCTGGTCTGCGCCTTCTTCATCGACCTGGCCAATGCGATTCTGATCCCGTTCTTCCTGGCCAATTTCTGAATCGCGAGCGTCCTCTGCCCAGTGGCAACAGTCGTGCTTTAGGGCTGGTACGCTCTGCCGTCGACGATGGCCCACCGCCTCGTTACTGCCAGGAACACCCGCTGTGTCGATGACACGTGATTCCCGCCTTGGGCTGCTGGCCGTTCTGGTGCTCGGCTGGCTGCTGCCGGTGACGGGAACCTTTGCGGCGGAGTTGCACCCTGGTTACGTCGGCAGCACCGCCTGCGCAGAGTGCCACGCCGATCAGCACGCGGCGTGGACCGGCTCCCACCACGACCTGGCGATGCAGCTGGCGACTGCGGAGACGGTGCTCGGCAATTTCGACGATGCCGGGTTCAAGCTCGACGGCGTCACTACGCGCTTTTTCCGCGACGGCGACCGCTTCATGGTGCGCACCCAGGGCGCGGACGGCGGCACAGCCGATTTCGTCGTGCACTACGTGTTTGGAATCGATCCGCTGCAGCAGCTGCTGCTGGAATTGCCGGGTGGGCGATTGCAGGCGTTCGGCGTGGCATGGGATGCGCGTCCGGAAGGACAGGGGGGACAGCGCTGGTACCACCTCTACCCGGACGACCCGCCACGCCCAGGCGACCGATTGCACTGGAGCGCGCCGGACCAGAACTGGAACCACATGTGCGCCGAGTGCCACTCCACTGACCTGCTCAAGCTGTATGACGCCGCCAGCGACAGCTACGCCACCAGCTACGCTGAAATCGACGTCGGGTGCGAGGCGTGCCACGGGCCCGCAGCCGGCCATGTCACCTGGGCGCGGCAGCCGGTCCGCGATGCCGACCCACGCCTGGCGATTTTGCTCGACGAACGCAAGGGCGTCAGCTGGCGTCCCGATCCGGCGTCCGGTCAGCCGCGACGCAGCATGCCTCACACCAACACGAAGGAGATCGGCACCTGTGCCCGCTGCCATTCCCGCCGCGGCCGGCTGACCGAGAGCTACCGTCACGGGGCCCAGGTCGGCAACAGCCCTCGCGTCGCCACCCTCACTCCCGGCCTCTCCCAGCCCGACGGCCAGGTGCTCGACGAGGTCTACGTCTACGGTTCGTTCCTGCAGAGTCGGATGTACGCGGCCGGCGGCACTTGCAGCGATTGCCATCAACCGCACACGTTCAAGTGGCGTGCCGACGGCGCTGCCCCCTGCGCGGC
>QNFN01000200.1 GCA_003645555.1 Gammaproteobacteria bacterium
CAGACCGGTTCGACGTTACGAGCCGCCGCCATAGCGACAAACCCTGTTGGTCATGCTCAGGCGTGACCACGTCGATCAAAGGCCCCGGTGGGTGCCGCTGGGCGCCGGTTCCGGGGTTGCAACCTGCAATATCACTGCTCTCGGCAAGGTGCCGAGCGACGGTTGGGCCCTGTGCCTGACCAGCTGCGTTCGCCTCGGGGTCGGCCGCCTTGGGCGGCGCCACGGCGCGCAAGCTCGGGGCGCTTCCGGTGCCGTCGTTCGCGACGGCGGGTTGGTGCCCCACTGGTCATGCTGTCCATGCGGCCGCCCGGTCTGGAGCAGCCGTCTTCGAAACAGGTCCGGTCCTGCGCCAAGTGTGGCAATGGGACCGGAAATCAATTCAACAGGTTAAATATATCAGCATGAGGTCGTTGTGGGCAATCCGCCGGAGGTTGTTGTTATGATGCGGTGATGTCTGATGACGCAGCGCAGCAACGGACCGCAGTCCGAATCGAGGAGATTGGTCCAGAGCAGGCCGGACAGCGAATCGACAACTTTCTTCTTGCCCGACTCAAGGGCGTCCCGAAGAGCCGCGTCTATCGCATCCTGCGCCGGGGCGAAGTGCGAGTGAACCGTGGTCGGGTCACACCCTCCTACCGCCTGCAGGACGGCGATGCCGTGCGCATTCCCCCGGTGCGCGTCAGTGCGGGACCGACCCCGGTCGTCAATTCGCCATTGCCCGCACGTCTGGAGCGCTCGATCCTCTACGAAGACGATCGGCTGCTGGTGCTGGACAAGCCGAGCGGTGTGGCCGCGCACGGTGGCAGTGGCATCAGCCTTGGCGCTATCGAAGCATTGCGCGCGGCACGGCCGGAGGCGCCTTTCCTCGAACTGGTTCACCGTCTCGACCGCGAGACCTCCGGTTGCCTGATGATCGCCAAGCGGCGCAGCGTGTTGCGTGAACTCCATGCCCAGTTGCGTGATCGCACGATCGACAAGCGCTATCTGCTGTTGGTCCAGGGGGTCTGGCGGGGCGGGGGGCGGCGGGTCGATCTCGCCCTGTCACGCGACCAGGTCCGCGGCGGTGGACGCGTGGTCCGGGTCGCCAAGGACGGTCAGGAGGCTGCGACCCGCTTTACTCCGCTCGAGCTCTTCGCGGAGACTACCTTGCTGCGGGCGCGCCCACTCAGCGGCCGTACTCACCAGATCCGGGTTCACGCTACGGCGCTTGGCCATCCGATCGCCGGCGACGGCAAGTATGGCGACCCGGCGTTCAATCTTGCCCTGCGTGCTCGTGGCCTGCGTCGCCTGTTCCTGCACGCCTGCGAACTGCGCCTGACGCTTCCCGATGGTGATCCGTTGCGGGTGGTGGCGCCGCTCGCTCCCGAACTGGAGGCGATCCTGGACGAACTCCGCGCCCCGGCGATGGTCTGACCACGGAACCGTATTCAAGGTAAGCATGAACGGCAAGGAACGCGATTACCGGCTGGTGGTGTTCGACTGGGACGGAACCGTGATGGACTCGGCGGCACGTATTGTCGCCTGCATCCAGGGCACGATTGCCGATCTGGCCCTTGAGCCGCGCACTGATGCCCAGGTTCGTCATATCATCGGCCTGAGCCTGATCGAGGCGATCGAGCATCTCTACCCAGGCCACGACACGGCTTTCCAGCAGCGGCTGATCGAGGGCTACCGCCACCATTACCTGGTGAGCAATCCGGTTCCGAGTGCACCGTTCGCAGGTGCTGGTGAGACCCTTGCGGCGTTACACGCGGCCGGCTACCTGCTTGGCGTCGCGACCGGCAAGGGTCGTCGCGGTCTCGACGAGGTGCTTGCAGCTACTGGTTTCGGAGACTACTTTCATGCCACGCGCTGCGCTGACGAGGCCCCGTCAAAGCCGCATCCTGACATGCTCGAGCAACTTCTCGATGTACTTGGCGCCGCGCCGGAGGAGACACTGATGGTCGGCGACACCCTGTTTGACCTCGAGATGGCACGCAACGCCGGAGCCGACGCGGTGGCTGTGACCTACGGTGCCCATCCGCGTGAACGTCTCCAGGCGGCCGCACCGCTGGTTTTTCTCGACGACATCCGTGACCTGCTGCCGTGGCTTGGGCTCACGGACTGAGGAGAGACCATGACTGACGACACCAAGGATACGTCGCCCTGGACCGACGGTCCGGAGCTCCCGAATGGCAAGTCGACTCCTGGCAGCGAAGGCTGGGCGGAGCGGCAGATGGCCACGCTGTTGCAGGCGTCATTGCGCGAGCAGCGGCGGAGCCGCCGCTGGGGCATCTTGTTCAAGAGCCTGTTTCTCACCTACCTGGTCGCGGTGCTTCTGCTGATTCGCTATGACGGGCCGGACGTCTCGGCCATGGCAGACGGTCAGCACACCGCCCTGGTCGACGTCAGTGGCGTGATCGCCGACGGCAGAGATGCCGATGCCGATATCATCGCCGGTGGTTTACGTGCCGCGTTTGAGGACGAGGGCACCGCGGGTGTGATCCTGCGCATCAACAGTCCCGGTGGAAGCCCTGTGCAGTCACGTTACATCTACGACGAGATCCGCCGGCTGCGCGGGCTGCACCCGGACATTCCACTCTACGCGGTGATTGTCGATGTCGGTGCCTCGGGCGGCTACTACGTCGCCGCCGCCGCGGACCGCATCTACGCGGCGGAATCGAGCCTGGTCGGTTCGATCGGCGTACGCATGGACGGCTTCGGCCTGGTCGAGGCGATCGACAAACTCGGCATCGAGCGGCGACTCCTGACGGCCGGGGACGACAAAGGGCTGCTTGACCCATTCCTGCCGATCAATGAGGCGCAGCAGGCGCATGTTCAGGGTCTCCTGGAGGAGATCCACCGTCAGTTCATCGAGGCTGTCCAGGAAGGACGCGGCGAGCGGCTGAAGGACGACCCCAAGATCTTCAGCGGGCTGATCTGGACCGGTGAACAGGGCGTTGAACTCGGCCTGGTGGATGCCATCGCCAGCAGTGGCCAGGTTGCACGAGACGTGATCGGGGCCGAGAAGATCGTGAACTTCACGCCAAAGCAGCGTTTCTGGGAGAACCTTGCCGGTTGGTTCTTTTCGGCAATGGCCGATACACTGACCGGAAACGGCCCGATCGAGTTGCGATAAAGCTGAATGTGTCTGCCAGCGGGCTTCATCGCGAAACGTGACCCGCCTTCGATTTCCTCGGCGCGTCGAGCACGAGAAATGAAACCTGTCCTGAACAGAGCGGTTGCACTGCTGATCGCAAGCCTCTGCGTTTTCGCCAGTGGTGGACTGTCTGCGCAGCAGCCGATCAATGCCAGCTATTTCAGACAGGTCGAGGCCCAAGCAGCGCAACGCTACGATCAATTCGAGGAGCGGTTCCGCGAGTTCATTAGGGTGGTCGATGACAGCCTCGCCCTGCGCCGAGACGCAATCGGGCTGTTCACTGCACTGCATGCCAAGCTCAGTGGTGAAAGCCACTTCACCGCCGCGAACCAGCGCTCCCTCCAAGCCAATCTCGAGCGCTATCGTCAGAATCGCGCAGACCTCGAAGCCATTCTCGACGCCTATTCGGCCTACAGTAGCGAGGACGTCATTATCGAATTCCCCACTGCGGAGCCATCGAGCAGTGAGGATATCGAGCGCTTCCTCGGCTTCGACGAGACTGCACTGCTGATCAACCCGGCGGACGACCTCGGGCGCTTGATGATTCTCGAAATCAAGATGTGGCTGGCCGCCAAGCTGCTGCTTTTCGACAACTACGTCGTCGTGCTCGTGCGCTACCTGAAGAACTCCGAGCTGAGAAGGCAGTTCGACCTAGTGAATGTCGACCCGGAAGGCAAACGTTTCCTGGTCTCCATGACGGAGGAGTTGAGCGACTTGGACAAGTACAAACGTACCGTAAGCATGGTTCGGCTCGTCCAGGAGATCCAGGAATACGAACGGAGCAATCCCGCTAGCGAACTCGCACGTGACAAGGATGATGCCTACCTGGATGCCCTCATCGAGGGCAGTTATGCCTACCACCGTATTCCCGTGCTCACCGCCATGGAGAGAGAAGAGATCGTCGGCGCTATCGGGCGGAATGAATTTCACGATGACGTCATCAACCTGACCGACGCCGCGACCTATGAGCTGAGCAAATTCTTCGGCAATGCCATCGGCCTCTACGAGGAGCGGAAAGGCAAGCTCTATGGCATGCCTGGAGAGCAGCAGGATCGCGTCACTGCGAAGCTGCAACCTCTCGATATCCTGTTCGAGAAGACACCGTTTCGCCTGACCGACCTGTTCATTCCGGGACACTGGGGTCATGTCGCCATCTGGGTCGGCGACCGGGATGCCATACCGGAGCTCAAGCGTCTCGGCGTCTGGCAGGAGCTACCCAGGATCGAGGCCGAGGCCAGATCAAACTTTGGCTACGACGGGCCATCGTTCCAGGCCGCGATAGAGTCAAATCACGGGGTTCTCGAGGCTCTGAGAACTGGCGTCGAACTCAACACGTTCGCACGCTGCATTAACAACGA
>QNFN01000201.1 GCA_003645555.1 Gammaproteobacteria bacterium
CACTGGCCGCGATCTCCTCGCGGGTGATCACGGTAATGCTGGCCGGGGTGGTCACCTCGCTCTGTGCCGAGCGGGTGGCGGTGACGACCACCGGGGGTACCGTCACAGGTTCGCTGGCGGCGTGGAGAGGCAGGGCGAAAAGGGGTACGAGCGCGGCAAGGGCCGCGATGCCTGGGCGGGCAAGGGACATGGTCTTCTCCTGAAACGGTGCGCACACCCGCGCACGTGGGCTGGGCCGGACGTGTGCGAGGGAGGAGACAGGAGGGTGACAGCCTGCCGACACCACCCGCCGTGGCATCCGGATACGTGCTTCGGGCCGGTCTCCGGACTCGCGAGCGGGCTGGAACCCTGGGTCGGCGCCTTCCCGTGCTGTGCACAGTGGCTCGTGCCGACGTTGACTCGCTTACCGTTGCGGGGGCAGTGCCGGGATTGCCCTAAGGGCGCACCGGCTTCCCGTTTCATTCCCGGGCGGAACCCGGGAACACCTGAAGCGGAGAGGACTTTAAGGCGACACCACGCGGGGCGTCAAGCGGGTCAGGGCCTGAATTTCTAGTCGACGTCGAGGATATGGGCGACGTACTGTTGGTCGCTGCCGACCATGTGGTCGACCAGCCACTCCCGGACCAGGCGCATGGTGTCACGGGTCAGGTTCAGTTCGCCGACAGCCAGGCGGATATTCCAGTCCCCGATCTGCTTGAGCAGCGTCGCGTGCTCGCCGCGATGGCGGTCGAGATCCGGGTAGCCGTTGACTTCGAGCAGGTTCTCTTCGTACCGGAAGTGGCGTCGTGTGGCGTCAACCATGCCCTGGAGGGCTGTGACCCGATCCCGTTGCGGTGCGTCGGTGGCAATGGCGCGCTCGATGTCGTTGTACCACTCGATCATCTCGCGGTGCTGATCGTCGATCGGGCCGATGCCGGTGCGGAAATTCTCGCGCAGGGTGAGGTAGTCCGTTGTCACGGGTCAGAATCCTTCTGAAGCCCAGCAGTAAGGGCGTGTCTCCAAACGGCATCATAACAAGTCATTACAGACTGTAGGGTAGGCCGCTGGACGACGGTGACCGCATCCGGAGTGGCGCACAGGGATTGGTGCACCATGCTGATTGAACGCAGGCATCCATCAAATCAATCACTTACACCAGGGGTCAGAGTAAAACAGTCCCGGTTTTACTCTGACCCCTACGAAAAAAGCCGACTTTCGTCGGCTTTTTCGAGCGATCGCGGGAGGGCGATCAGGCCTGGATGGCGCGGATCCTGGCGTTCATGCGTGCCTTGTGCCGGGCGGCCTTGTTCTTGTGGATCAGGCCCTTGCCGGCCATCCGGTCGATAATCGGGGTCGCGGTCTTGTAGGCTTCGGCGGCGGCGTCGGCATCACCGGCGTCAATCGCCCCCAGCACACGCTTGATGTAGGTGCGCAGCATCGACCGCTGGCTGGCATTGAGCTGGCGGTGCTTCTCCGTCTGGCGGGCGCGCTTGCGGGCTTGTGCGGAATTGGCCACGTTCGTGACTCCTGCCGAATCTGAATGAAGCCGCGTATGATCCGGGTTTGCCCACAGCCTGTCAATGTATCCAGGGGATAAATCGTTGCGCCAGGCCGGCCGAGCCCCTACAATCCGCGTTTCCCCCAAACCGGGGACTCCTTGTCTCACCGCGTAGTGCGGGAGGCAGCCATTCCGTAAGGAGCATCATGAGACATTACGAGATCATTTTCCTGGTCCACCCGGACCAGAGCGAGCAGGTGCCTGCGATGGTCGAGCGTTACCGCGCCGGCATCGAGGGCAAGGATGGCACCATCCACCGCCTCGAGGACTGGGGCCGGCGCCAGTTGGCCTACCCGATCCAGAAGGCACACAAGGCGCACTACATTCTGATGAACGTCGAGTGCAGCCAGGAGGCCCTCGACGATCTGCTCAGCGCATTCCGCTTCAACGACGCGGTGCTGCGCAACCTTGTCATCAAGCGTAACGAGGCGGTCACCGAGCCGTCGATCCTCGCCAAGAGCAATGACAGCCGTGACGAGCGCAAGAGCCGCGACCGTGATGAGCGTCGGGACGAGCGTGGCAACGATGACGCCAAGGCCTCCGAGAGCGCCGGCGAAAGTGAAGCCGCGGAGAGTGATGCGACCACTGGCGAAGTTGCTGAGAGTGCCGTCGCCGAGAGCAAGCCCGCTGAGGGCGAGTCTGCTGAGAGCAAGCCCACAGAGAGTGAGTCCACTGAGAGTGAGTCCACTGAGAGTGAGTCCACTGAGAGTGCGCCTGCCACGAGCGATGCCGCCGAAGGCGAGGCCGCCAAGGGCAGCGACAGTGACGCAAAGGACGAGGCCACCGCCGGCTGACGCCGCGGCCCGTCGCAACCGAACCGGAGAGAGATCATGGCGCGCAATTTCCGCCGCAGAAAGTTCTGCCGTTTTACCGCCGAGGGCACCAAGGAGATCGACTACAAGGATCTCGCCACCCTCAAGAACTACGTCACCGAGACTGGCAAGATCGTCCCGAGCCGGATCACCGGCACCAAGGCGAGGTACCAGCGACAGTTGTCGACCGCGATCAAGCGGGCGCGCTTCCTGGCGCTGCTGCCCTACAGCGACGCCCACGAGTAGGCGTTTGCCTCGGGTGTGTCGGCTGGCTTGTGGTCGACCCCGCGGTGGCTCCGATGCGAGGACTGGCCTCATTCGTGATGCGTGGGCGTGGCCAGGCGACCCTGGTCGTTGCCACGACCGCGGTACTGTCGGCGCTGGTGCCGCCGGTGAGCTGGTTAAGCTCCGGGGCGCTGGCGTTGGTGACCTTGCGCAAGGGGAATCGCGAAGGGCTGCTGGTCCTGGTCGCGGCGCTGGTCGGGGCGGGGGTGCTCTCGCAGCTCTCGCTTGGCAGTCCGCTGCCGGCGCTGAGTTTCGCGCTGGTGTTGTGGCTGCCGGTGCTGATTATGGCCGTGGTACTGCGGGCCACGGTCAGCTTGGGTGCCGCGATGGCCGTGGCCGGCCTGCTTGGCCTGGTAGCCGTTGCCGTGGTGCACGTGTTGTTGGGCGACCCGGGCCCGTGGTGGGTTGCCGTGCTGGGACCGATGATCGAGCCCGCGCTGCAGAGCATGGACGTGCAGCAGGCCGTAGGCGTGCGCGATTCGATCGACGCGGCCAGCGGTTACCTGACCGGGTTGATGGTGGCCGCGGGTTTGTTCAATCTGGTGCTCGGTCTGGTGATCGGGCGCCTGTGGCAGGCCGGGCTTTACAATCCAGGTGGCTTCCGGCGCGATTTCCATGCGCTGCGGCTGCCACGGGTAGCGGCGATTGTGGCCATTGTGCTGTTCGCCGCGGTGCTGGCTCTGGGCGGTATGCCCGGAGTGGTGATGGACATGGCGGCGGTGACCGTGGTGCCGTGTGCGCTGGCTGGACTGGGTTTGGTACATGGTCTGGTTGGTGGCCGCAAAGGTGGCATGATCTGGCTGGTGGGGCTCTACCTGCTGCTGGTGCTGGCGCTGCCCGAGATGAGTGTTGCGCTGGCAGCCATGGGGTTGGCCAACGCATGGTTCGGACTGGTGGAGCGCTTCGGCGTCAAGCCGGGAACGAGTTGAATTGATAACCGACAGACAACGATCGGGGTAGAAGACGATGGAATTGATCCTGCTGGAGAAGGTACAGAACCTGGGTGAGCTTGGCGACAAGGTCAAGGTCAAGTCGGGCTACGGCCGTAATTATCTGGTGCCGAGCGGCAAGGCGACCCCGGCGACGCCGGAGAACATCGCACGGTTCGAACAGCGCCGGGCCGAACTCGAGAAGGTGCAGGCCGAGCGGCTGGGTACCGCCGAGCAACGCGTCGAGAAGCTCCGTGACGTCAGCGTGACCATCCAGGCCAAGGCCGGTAACGAGGGCAAGCTCTACGGCTCGGTCGGCACGCGTGAAATCGCTGAAGCGGTCAACGCGATCGGCATCGAACTGGAGAAGCACGAGGTGCTGCTGCCCGAGGGCGCACTGCGCGAGACCGGCGAGCACGAGGTCGCGCTGCACCTGCATAGCGACATCGACGTCTCGATCAAGGTCATCGTCGAAGCAGAAGAGTGAGCCCGGCGACGTCTCCCGCGGCCGCGGAATGCGGCACGCGGGGGAGTCCGCGCCGCTAACTGACTGACCTCTCTCGGGGCACCAGCTTGCCCCTTGCGGCCCTCCATGGGTCGTGGCATTAATGCCCGATGGCTGAGCTCGTCACCCACCTCGATCACCACGACGCGTCGCTCGATGCGCTCAAGGTCCCGCCGCACTCCATCGAGGCCGAGCAATCGGTCCTCGGCGGCCTGCTGCTCGACAACGCGAGCTGGGATGAGGTGGCCGGGCGGGTCGGCGAGGAGGATTTCTACCGTCGCGACCACCGGCTGATCTTCCGCGCCATCGAGGCGCTGGTCGAGCGTGCCGAGCCGTGCGATGCGGTGACCCTCTCCGAGCGCCTCAGCGCCACCGGTGAACTCGACGACGCCGGCGGTCTCGCCTATC
>QNFN01000202.1 GCA_003645555.1 Gammaproteobacteria bacterium
AGCCGATACGAGTTGCCAATCCCCCACACCGCACGCGGTGAGAACATCCCGCGGTGGTTGCTGGCCGCGAATGCCTTAGGAACCTCTGATCAACAGGCTGTTATGTCTGGACGAAGTAGATTGTGCTTCAGAATGTTCAGATTTGAGGCGCAAAACGCACGTAATAGCTAGCTATTGCGAAGCTTTGCAACAAAAAGCTGGGGATTCTGGGCGCCAGATACGAGTTCATGATTTGATCAGAGGGTCCCTCATATAACGGTTGGCGTTTCCCCCAATCGCGGCCGGGGGCCGCTCCTACATGCACAACGCCTCGGCTCAAGCCCTTGCGTCAAGGCGGGACAAACAACGCTGACGTCATGGATGACGTCGCCCAGGGTACGCCCCTGCGCGTAGCCAAGCCGTTGGAACATCAACCCCTTTCGTCTAGTATTGGATGGTATATTTCAAGTGAGCCAATAGCGCGCCAGCGCCCGGAGCCGCCGTGCCAGCAACCGCCGCCCCCAAGATTCAGCTCTCCGGCCTCGCTCGCCGCCTTGTCGCTGATGAACTGATGACCGATGTCGACGCCCAAAAGGCGATCGAGTCGGCCACTCGTAGCAAGGCCCCGCTCGTCACGTACCTGGTTGATGAAGGCATCATCAAGCCCCGCGATATCGCCGAGGCGGCAAGCGATGAATTTGGCGTCCCGCTGTTTGACATGCGTTCTCTCGATCCCGATCAACTGCCTAAAGACCTGATCACCGAGAAACTGGTCCGGCGACACCACGCCCTGCCGCTGATGAAGCGCGGCAAACGCCTCTACATCGGTGTTTCGGACCCGACCAACCTGATCGCTCTCGATGAAATGAAGTTCCACGCAGGAATGAACACCGAGGCGATCCTGGTTGAGGAAAACCTCCTTCAGACCATGATCGAGAAGGCCTTCGAGGACGAAATGGAGGAGATGGGTGATCTCCTCGACGACGACTCGCTCGATGGCCTCGAGGTGGCCGAGGAAGGAGATGGTGGCCAGCAGGACGACTCCGGCGTCGATGAGGCCCCGGTCGTGCGCTTCGTCAACAAGGTGCTGACCGACGCCATCAGGAAAGGGGCCTCGGACATCCACTTCGAGCCCTACGAAAAGACCTACCGCATCCGCTTCCGACAGGACGGCGTGCTCTATGAAGTCACCGCGCCGCCGGTTCAACTCGGCATGCGCCTCGCCGCCCGCATCAAGGTCATGTCCCGGCTCGACGTCTCTGAGCGTCGTGTGCCGCAGGACGGCCGTATCAAGCTGAAGATCACCGCCAAGCGCGCCATCGACTTCCGTGTCAGCACCTGCCCGACGCTGTTCGGTGAAAAGGTGGTGATGCGTATTCTCGACCCGTCGAGCGCCAAGATGGGCATCGACGCCCTCGGCTACGAGCCAGATCAGAAAAAGCTGTTTATGGACGCCATCATGCGCCCCTACGGCATGGTGCTGGTGACCGGACCGACCGGTTCAGGCAAGACCGTCTCGCTCTACACCGCGGTAAATATTCTCAACCAGACCGAGGTCAATATTTCCACGGCCGAGGACCCGGTCGAAATCAATCTGGCCGGCGTCAACCAGGTCAATATCGACGAAAAGACCGGCATGGACTTTCCGAAGGCACTCAAGGCCTTCCTGCGCCAGGATCCGGATATCATCCTGGTCGGCGAGATCCGCGACCTGGAAACGGCCAGCATCGCGGTCAAGGCGGCCCAGACCGGCCACCTGGTGCTGTCGACCCTGCACACCAACGATGCGCCGCAGACCCTGACCCGTCTCGCCAACATGGGCGTGCCACCGTTCAACATCGCCTCATCGGTACACCTGATCATCGCCCAGCGTCTCGGCCGCAGGCTGTGCAGCAACTGCAAACAGCCCGAGGACATCCCGCACGAAACGCTGATCGAGGAAGGCTTCACCGAAGAACAGCTTGCCGACAACCCGGTTGTCTACGGCCCGGTCGGTTGCGACAATTGCACTAACGGCTACAAGGGACGTGTCGGCGTCTACCAGGTGATGCCGATCTCGGACACCATGGGGCGCATGATCATGGAGGGCTGCAACTCGATGCAGCTTGCAGACCAGGCCGATGAGGAGAACATCCCCGACCTGCGTAAATCCGGACTGAGGAAAATCCTGTCGGGGGTAACCAGCCTCGAGGAAATCAACCGCGTGACCAAGGACTGACCGATGGCGAAGGCACCAAAGAAAGACAATAAGCCGAAGGAGGCTGTCTGGGCCTGGGAGGGCACCGACGCCAGGGGCAAGCGGATGAAGGGCAACATCACCGCTGTCTCTGAAGCGGCGGTCAAGGCCGAAATGCGGCGGATGGGGGTCAACCCCATCAAGGTCAAGAAAAAGGCCAAGCCACTGTTCGGTGGCGCCGGCAAGAAGATCATCCCCAAGGATATCGCCATCTTCATGCGCCAGCTGGCCACCATGATGGCCGCTGGCGTACCGCTGGTGCAGTCGTTCGACATCGTCGGCCGCGGTCACGAGAATCCGAAAATGCAGGATCTGATCCTGACCATCAAGGGTGACATCGAGGGCGGCAGCACGTTGGCGGAGTCGATCGGGAAGCACCCGTTGTACTTCGACGACCTGACCGTCAACCTGGTCGAGGCCGGCGAGCACGCCGGTATCCTCGAGGGCCTGCTCGACAAGATCGCCACCTACAAGGAAAAGACCGAGGCGATCAAGGCCAAGATCAAGAAAGCCCTGACCTACCCGATTGCCATCGTCGTCGTCGCCTGCATCGTCACCGCGATCCTGCTGATCTTCGTCGTACCGGTGTTCGAGGAGCTGTTCCAGAGCTTTGGCGCCGACCTGCCGGCCTTCACCCAGATGGTCATCGACATGTCGCGCTTCCTGCAGGCCTGGTGGTGGATGGTGCTTGGCATACTGATGGGCGTAGGCTATTCCTTGAGAACATTGAAAAGACGTTCGAGGAAATTCCGTGAGATCCTCGACAGAATGACGCTCAAGATTCCGATCTTCGGACCCATCCTGGAAAAGGCCGCGATCGCCCGCTTCGCCCGCACGCTCGCCACCATGTTCGCCGCCGGCGTGCCGCTGGTCGAGGCGATGGTCTCGGTCGCCGGCGCTTGCGGCAACATCGTCTTCTACAACGGAACCATGGAGATGCGCGAAGATGTCGCCACCGGCCAACAGCTGCAACTGACCATGCGCAACTCGGGACTGTTCCCGAACATGGTGGTGCAGATGGTCGCTATCGGCGAGGAATCGGGTTCTCTGGACGCCATGCTCAGCAAAGTGGCCGATTTCTATGAGGCCGAGGTCGACGATGCCGTCGACAACCTCAGCGCCCTCATGGAGCCGATTATCATGGTCTTCCTCGGCACCGTTGTCGGTGGTCTGGTGGTGGCGATGTACCTGCCGATCTTCAAGCTCGGCGCAGTGATCTGACGGCTCACGGCCGGCCACCAAGACGTCCGTTCCAGTGCCGCTGTTCGAACCCTTCGAGCAGTCGCTTGTCGCGTGGCTGTCGGTAGTCGCCCTGTTCGGGCTGGTCACCGGCAGTTTCCTCAATGTCGTCATCCACCGCCTGCCGCGAATGCTCGAACGTGGCTGGCATCGTCAGTGCCATGAACTCCTCGAACGTGATGAGGAGGAAGCCTCGCAACCGGCTCGGTTCGACCTCGTGCAACCGGCATCCCACTGCCCGAACTGCGGCCACGGCATCGCCGCCCGGGACAACATCCCCGTACTGAGCTACCTGCTGCTGCGTGGTCGCTGCCGACACTGCCGCAACCCGATCTCGCCACGCTACCCGCTGGTCGAACTGCTGACGGCCGTGCTCAGTGTCGTCGTCGCCTGGAGATTCGGTATCTCCTGGCAGGCCGCGGCGGCGATCCCGCTTACCTGGGCCCTGGTCGCGCTGACCTTTATCGATCTCGACCACAAGCTGCTACCGGACGCCATCACCCTACCGCTGCTCTGGTCCGGACTTCTGCTCAACCTCGGCGGCCTGTTCACCACCCTGCCGTCGGCCGTCATCGGCGCGATCGCTGGCTACCTCAGCCTGTGGCTGGTCTTCCATGCCTTCCGCCTGCTGACCGGCAAGGAGGGCATGGGATACGGCGATTTCAAGCTGCTGGCAGCCTTCGGCGCCTGGCTCGGTTGGCAGCTATTACCACTGGTCGTGCTGCTGTCGTCACTGGTCGGCGCGGTCATCGGGATCGCCATGATGCTCTTCGGTGGCCACCGCCGCGGTACGCCGATCCCGTTCGGGCCGTTCCTCGCCGCGGCCGGGTGGATCGCGCTGCTCTGGGGCGAGGCCCTGACCCGGCTCTATCTCGACTGGGCCATCCACTAGTGGGCCATGCGCAAAATTCGGTTACTGTTCGCTTCGCCAGAAGGCGTATATCTGCGTTGGAAAAGCTTAGAATAGGCCCACTATTCCTGCGTTTTCCGCCTTGATCTACACCTTCTGGC
>QNFN01000203.1 GCA_003645555.1 Gammaproteobacteria bacterium
TCCAGCTTTATCGTTGCCAAGCTGCGCAATAGTCCGGCTATTACGTGCACTTGGCGCCTCAAATCTGAACATTCTGCATCACCATCTACTTCGCCCAGAATTAATCAGAGGTTCCCTAACCATTACGTGCGTTTTGCGCCTCAAATCTGAACATTCTGAAGCTCAATCTACTTCGTCCAGACTTAATTCAGAGGTTCCTTAGGTGAGCCACGATGTGCTTACCGCGATGGGCAAGCCCATGCGTACCCCATGACTGGAGCTTAGGCGAAGAGAATCGCGGTCGCATCCCGTGGGTCATGTCACTGCAGCCGCCGCGCGCCCGCGTGGCCCGTTGAAGTAGGCCTGCAGCACCGGGTGTGGATCGCGACGCAATGCCGTGACCGATCCGGTACCGATGATGCACCCGGCGTCGAGGAAAGCCACCCGGTCGGTCGCCCGGCACAGCGTGTCGAGATCGTGGGTGACGATCACCACCGTGAGGCCGAGCGAATCACGCAACTGCAGGATCAACTCGTCCATGTCACTGGCACTGACCGGATCGAGGCCGGCACTGGGCTCATCGAGAAACAGCAGTTCAGGGTCAAGGGCCAGCGCACGGGCCACCGCGACGCGCTTGCGCATGCCACCACTCAACTCGGCCGGGGAGAGCCGACTCGCCACATATGGCAGCCCGACCAGTGCCAATTTGAGCGACGCCAGTTCGTGCACCGTCGACTCCGGCAACACAGTGTGCTCACGCAGCGGCAGGGCGACATTGTCGAGGACGCTCAGCGAGCTGAACAGTGCCCCATGCTGGAACGTCACGCCGATTCGCTGGCGCAACCGATCGGCGCGACGCTCGCCAATGCCGACGACCTCTTCACCGAACAGCTTGATCGAGCCGGCGACCGGTGTATCGAGCATGATCAACTGATGCAGCAGCGTCGTCTTGCCCACCCCGCTGCCACCGACCAGGGCGAAGATCTCGCGTCGACGGACATCGAGGTCGAGCCCGTCGAGCACGGTCTGACTGCCGTAACGGGCGGTCAACCCGCGCACTTGGATCACCGGGTCATCATGCGCCATGTCAGATGCCCATCCAGCTGAACAGGATCGAAAAAGCGGCGTCAACAACAATCACCAGGAAAATGCCCTGGACCACGCTGATAGTGGTCTGGCTACCGACGCTGTCGGCGTCACCCTGCACGCGGAATCCCTGAAAACAACCGACCGCGGCGATCAGCAGCGCGAACACCGGCGCCTTGCCGACGCCGATCAGGAACGAGCGTGCCGAGACCACCTCCGGCAACCGGGCAAGAAACTGGTCGAAGGTGACATCGAGCATGCCCGCCGCCATCACCATGCCACCGAAAACCCCGAGGATGTCGGCAAACATGGTTAGCAACGGCAGTGTGATCATCAGGCCGACAAGTTTCGGCAGCACCAGTATTTCCAGCGGTGAAATGCCGAGGGTGCGCAGCGCATCGACCTCCTCGTTGACCACCATGGTGCCGATCTGCGCGGTGTAGGCCGAACCGGTCCTGCCGGCAACGATCACCGCCGCCATCATCGGCGCCAGTTCGCGCAGCATGGTCAACGCCACCAGTTCAACGACGAAAATATTGGCCCCGTAGTTGCGCAGCTGCATCCCGCCCTGATAGGCGATGACGATGCCGATAAGAAAGCTCAGCAGACCGATGATCGGTAGTGCGTTGACGCCGGCGGTGTGGATGTCAGCGACGATCTCGCGCCAGCGCAGCCGGCGCGGATGCAGGATCGTGCGCAGCAGCATGGCCGAGATCTCCCCAATGAAGGAGAGCAAGGCCACGGCCTCGGCCCCGAGTTCGACGGTGGCACGCCCGATCCGTTCGAGATGACCCGGTCCGGGCGTCGGCGCCGGGCAGACAAACCCATCAAGACGTTCATCGACCAGTTCGAGCAGCGCCTGGTACTCCGGCCGCAGGCCGTTGATGGTGACCTCGGAGCCATCGGCACGCAGTCGGCCCAGCAAGCGCCGGAGGGCATCGGCACCACCGGTATCGAGGGCCGCGAGCGCGCTGGCATCCAGCGTCCGCGCTCCCGGTGTGATCGCGGCCAGCTGCGGTTCCAGGTCAACCAGTGCCGCGGTCACCCAGGCACCCCCGAGACGCAACGTGGCGCCGTCGGCGGTGCGCTCGATACGAGCAGGGTGGCGTGTGGTATCGATCATCCAGGCTGTTACGTGCGACTCTCGGCCAGATAGTAGCAGGCTGTTGAAATTCTACTCAGCTGGCACCATCTGGCGTCAAAATAGGCCTCAAAATGCTCATTTACTCCAGTAAACTGCGCTTTATCGGCCTGTTTTTCCTTGTCTCACGCTTATCTGAGCGAACTTCAACAGCCTGCTAGACGCGCTGCTGAAGACCGACCACTTTGACATCAGGCACGACCTCGATTATAAAAGCAAGCGATCGCTTGTTTTAAGGAGCCTCTGATTAAGTCTGGACGAAGTAGATGGTGATCCAGAATGTTCAGATTTGAGGCGCAAATTGCACGTAATAGCTGGCTATTGCGAAGATTTGTAACGGAAAAGCTGGGCATTCTTGGCGCCAGATACGAGTTCATGACTTGATCAGAGGTTCCTTAATGCCGCCAATGCCAACACTAAAAGCCAAAAACCGCGCCCCACGCCAGGACAACCGGCGAGCCGCCCTGCTCGATGCGGCCGCCACCCGTTTCGCGGGACAGGGTTTCCACGCCACCTCGACCCGTGAGCTGGCCGCCGCGGTGGGCATGCTCCCAGGTTCGATTTACTACCACTTCCCCTCGAAAAGCGACCTGCTGGTAGCGGTATATGACGAAGGCGTGAAGCGTATCGAGACGGCCGTCACACAGGCCATTGCCGACCTGGATGAGCCATGGGCACGACTCGAGGCGGCCTGCACCGCGCATCTCGAGACCCTGCTCGACGGCAGTGCCTATGCCCATGTCGTGGTGCGGGTCCAGCCTGGCGATGATGAGCGGGCGGATGCCGCACTGGTTGTCATGCGCGACCGCTACGAGAGCCTGTTCCGCGACCTGGTCTCGGCCCTTGGCCTGGCCGACATCCAGGCGGAGCGGTCGTTGCGACTGCTGCTGCTCGGCGCCCTCAACTGGGTGCCGCACTGGTACCGCCCGGGACGTGATACCCCGGGCACCATCGTCCACCGTTTCATGGGCCTGCTGGCCCAGGGAAAACCGCTATGAACGACCCGATCCCCTACAAGGTGCTGGTGACCAAGGTTGGCCTCGATGGCCACGACCGTGGCAGCCGGCTGGTGGCCGCGGCACTGCGTGACGCCGGCATGGAGGTGGTCTACACCGGCCCCTGGCAATCGATTCCGGCGGTAGTCAAGCTGGCCACCGAAGAGGACGTCGACCTGATCGGCCTGAGCTCCCTGGCGACCGATCACCTGATCGTGCCACAGCTGATGGATGCGTTGCGCGAGGCCGATCTCGGCGAGGTGCCGGTGATCGTCGGCGGTATCGTTCCCGATGGCGACGAGCAGGCACTGCTCGCGGCCGGGGTCGCCCGCGTCTACCACCCGGGCAGTGCGCTGACGACCATTACCAGTGACGTTGCCGATCTCTGCGCCCGGGCACGCCAGGCGGTGCCGGCATGAACAGCAGTGCACCCGAACGGCCAGTGGCCGGAGATGACGACCGCCGCACGCGCTGGGAGAACGATTTCGCCGCCGTGCCCGGCGCGGCCGACCCGGTACACAACCGCTCCGGCATCGAGATCAAGCCGCTCTACACTCCGCAGGACTGGGATGCTTCACGTCACGATGCCGTTCTCGGTTACCCCGGGCAGGCGCCCTTCACCCGCGGCATCTACCCGAGCATGCACCGTGGACGGCACTGGACCCAGCGCCAGTTGATCGGCCTCGGCACGCCGACCGACTACAACGCCCGCCTGAAGACCCTGCTCGATGCCGGCACCTCGGCCATCAGCCTGATCCCGTGCAACTCCGTCTACCGTGGCGTCGATGCCGACACTGTCGATCCGTTGCTGCTCGGCACCTGCGGCACGGTAATCAACACCCCCGATGATTTTGCCGACGCTCTCGACGGCATCCCGATCGAGGAGCTGTCGATCGGCCTCAACGACCCGCTGCCGTTCACGCTGCTGGCGCAGCTGCTGGTGCTGGCGAAAAATCGCGGCGTGCCGTGGAGCGCGCTGCGCGGGACGTCGAACCAGAGCGACTACCTGTCGCACTACGTCGCCAACCACATGTTCTTCCGCCTGGCCCTCCCCGGTTCCCGCCGCGTACTGACCGACGCCATCGACTTCCTCGGCCGCGAGGTGCCGAACTGGAACCCAATGTCGGTGGTCGGTCAGCACATGCAGCAGGCCGGCGCGACCCCGGCCCAGGCAATGGCCTTCACCCTCTGCACCGCCATCCAGTGCGCCGAGGACTGCCTGGCACGCGGCATGGA
>QNFN01000204.1 GCA_003645555.1 Gammaproteobacteria bacterium
AGGAAGCAAACTTCCAGACGGCGAGTTTTGGTTTGCGTGGCTTTCTGGACATGGCGGTTAGAGCTCGCGGGCGTGGAAGACCGGGCCGATACGGTCGAAGGAGAAGACCGGGCCGTCCTTGCAGATGAACTCGGGTCCGAGCTGGCAGTGGCCACAGAGCCCGATGGCACAGTGCATGTTGCGCTCCATCGACACGAACAGGCGCTGGTCGGGTACGCCGTGCGCCTGCAGGGCGCTGACCGTGAAGCGCATCATGATCTCCGGTCCGCAGATCATGGCGACGCTGTTGTCGGGGTCGAAGCTGTGCCGGCGCGGATCGATCAGCTTCGGCACCACGCCAACGCGTCCGGCCCAGCGGATGTCGGCGGCATCGACGGTGGCCTCGACGAACAGGTCGAAGCGCCCCCGCCAGCGCTCGAGTTCCTTGCGGAACAGGATGTCGGCCGGCGTGCGGGCACCGTAGTAGATGGCCACGCTACCGTAGCGGGCCCGGTTGGCCAGGACGTGGTAGATCGCCGGTCGCAACGGGGCCAGCCCGAGGCCCCCGGCAACGATCAGGAGGTCATTGCCCTCGGCCTCTGCCACCGGCCAGCCGACACCAAACGGGCCGCGGACGCCGATTTCATCACCCTTGCCGAGTTTGCGCATGACCTCGGTGACGGCACCGACGGCGCGAACGGTGTGTACCAGCGTCTCTCCCGATGGGTCGCCGCTGATGCTGATCGGCACCTCGCCGACGCCGTGCAGGTAAAGCATGTTGAACTGGCCCGGGACGTAAGCCGGCGGCAGGCCACCGTCGGCCGGCTCCAGCTCCCAGGAAAAGACGTCACTGACCTCGCGCCGTACCCGGGTTATGCGGAACGGGCGTGGCAGCATGGACGGCGCGAGGTCGGTCGCGGCGGTATTCATGGTCAGCGTCGTTTCCCCGGATCGCCGTAGACATCCATCAACTGCATTCGAACCGCGCTGAGCCGGCCGGCGATGACCGGGATGAAGCGCTTGAACACCTCGTAGCCGACCGAGTGGTCGTCGTCGCACTTGCCGCGCAGGCACTTGGCATCCAGGCTGATGGCGCGCACCAGGGTGGTGGCGCGGGCGTCGTTTGCCCACTTGTGTGGCGGTACCAGCCACGACCAGCCGGCGATCTCGCCGCTCTGCAGCGTGTCGACGACCAGCGGCTCATGTCCGGGCACATGCAACTCGACGGCCACGGTGCCGTGGCGGATCAGGAAAAAGCGGTCGGCGGTGTCGCCCTCGCGAAACAGGTAGTCGCCGGCGTGAAACACCTCGTTGCGCCCGCAGCCGGCAATGAGCTTCCGTGGTCCTTCCTCCATGCCGGCGAAAAACGGGTGCTCGAGGAGCAACTCTTCAAGAGGTTTGAGCGGTTCCATCCTTTCCTCCTCAGGCCTTTTGCCGGATGGCATTGGCCTCTTCGATGATATCGATGCCTACCGGGCACCAGGCGATGCAGCGACCGCAGCCGACGCAGCCCGAGTGGCCGAACTGGTCATGCCAGGTGGCGAGCTTGTGGGTTAGCCACTGGCGGTAGCGGCTACGGGTGTTGTTACGGATGACGCCGCCGGCGACGTAGGAATGAGCCGGATTGAAACAGGAGTCCCAACGGCGTGAACGGGTCGCCTCGATCCCGGCCAGGTCCGGCTGATCCTCGACCGCGACGCAGAAGCAGGTCGGACAGACCTGGGTGCAATTGCCGCAGTTGAGGCAGCGTGCTGCGACCTCGTTCCAACGTGGGTGCTCGTGGTTGGCTTTCAGTGCCTCGGGCAGGCCGGCGGATTTCAGCCGGCGGGTGATCTGGGCGGCGGCATGGGCACAGCCAGTCTCGACGGCCTCACGGTCGGCGCCGGTGGCGTCGCCGAGTACAAGTCGTTCGAGCAGTGCCTCGCCAGCCGGGCTGCCGGCCTCGACGGTGAAACGGTGGGGACCGTCAGCGAGCAACTCGGTCAGCGCGAGGTCGTAGCCGGCCTTGGCGCGCGGGCCGCTGCTCTGTGAGGTGCAGAAGCAGGTGGACGCGGCGCGGGTGCAGTTGACCACAACGGCGAAGGTGCCCGCCCGGCGGCTGGTGTACTCATCGTCGGCATAGGGGCCGTCGCGCAGGATCGCGTCCTGCACCTCGATGGCGCGCAACTCGCAGGGGCGCACGCCGACCAGGGCACGGCGGGTGGTGTCGGGTGGCGAGGCGGTGAAGGCGAGCTTGCCGTTCTTTCGCGTTACGGAGAACAGTGTGCGTTCCGGCGGGAACAGTTGTGCCTTCCATGGCTGTGCGGTGAGAACGCAGCCGAACAGATCAGGTGTGTCGGACGGCAGCAATCGGTAGTGCCCTGGCTCGTGCTCGTCGCGCCAGCCGATCGGCAACTCGTCGGTCGTGGTGATTTCGCGGGGGACGACAGCGCCGTCACGGACGGTCGGGCCGAGGGTTAGGTAGCCGTCGTCATGCAGCAGGCACAGCATCTCGTCGAAGCGGTCGCGCGTGAGGAGCTTCATCAATGGTCTCGGCGGCTGGGTTCAGGCATCCATGCCCGCTACGTGGGCAAGCCAATTATAGTCGATGCGAGTGACCCGGTTAAGGAGCCTCTGATTAAGTCTGGACGAAGTAGATTGTGATCCAGAATGTTCAGATTTGAGGCGCAAAGCGCACGTAATAGCTGGCTATTGCGAAGCTTTGCAACGACAAAGCTGGGCATTCTTGGCGCAAGATCAAGTTCATGACTTGATCAGAGGTTCCTTAAGTGATCAGGGTCGTTGCACGCAAGTGTTTTGGCGGTTAGGTTAGGCGCCTTCCACCCGTCCGCAGGGTCAGTCGATCGACAGCCAGGAGAACACCATGGACAAGTTCCGCGCCTTCCGCATCCATGCCAGTAAAGAGGGCACCAGCACCGGTTTCGAGCAGATGGCCGTCGATGATCTGACCCCGGGCGAGGTGGTGATCAAGGCGGTCTGGTCAGACATCAACTACAAGGACGCGCTGGCCGCCACCGGCAAGGGGCGTATCCTGCGTACCTCGCCCCTCAACGGCGGCATCGATGTCTCCGGTCACGTCGCCAGTTCGACCGATCCGCGCTTCAAGGAGGGTGACGCCGTCATCGTCTGTGGCTGCGGTCTGTCCGAAACCATCGACGGCGGCTATGCCGAGTACGTCCGTGTCCCGGCCTGGAGCGTGGTGCCCAAGCCGGACGGCCTGACCCTGCGTGACGCCATGGCGATCGGCACCGCCGGCTTCACCGCGGCCATCGCCGTGCAGCGCATGGAGGACAACGGCCAGGTGCCCGAGACCGGTCCGATCGTCGTTACCGGGGCTACCGGTGGTGTCGGCAGCTATGCCATCGACATGCTCTCCGCGCTCGGCTACGAAGTGCTCGCCTTCACCGGCAAGAGCGAGCAGGAACCCTACCTGAAGGAAATCGGTGCCAGCGGGCTGATCAACCGGAATGAAATCGAGATGGGCTCCAAGCCGCTGGAAAACGCCCAGTGGGGCGGGGCGGTCGATAGCGTCGGTGGCGAAACCCTGGCCTGGCTGACGCGGACCACCAACGTCTGGGGCAATATCGCTTCGATCGGCCTCGCCGGTGGCTTCAAGCTCGAGACCACGGTAATGCCGTTCATCCTGCGCGGCGTCAGCCTGCTCGGCATCAACTCGGTCGAGTGCCCGCAGTATGTTCGCGAGCGGGCCTGGGGCCGCTTGGCCGGTGACCTGCGGCCGCGTCACCTCGACACCATCGCCAACCGCGAGGTGAGCCTGAGCGAACTGCCGAGCGTGTTCGAGGAATACACTGCTGGCGCGGTGACCGGTCGCACGGTAGTGCGCATCGACGATTGAGCCGAGTCGGGAACCGATGCGCCTGGGGTTGATCTAAGGAACCTCTGATCAAATCATGAACTCGTATCTGGCGCCCAGAATGCCCAGCTTTGTCGTTGCAAAGCTTCGCAATAGCTAGCTATTACGTGCATTTTGCGCCTCAAATCTGGACATTCTGAAGCACAATCTACTTCGTCCAGACTTAATCAGCGGTTCCCTAACCTGGCGAACCCGGCATCAACCTGGAGAGAATCCATGCACAATCTGGGTCTTGGTTTCATCATTTTTGCCGCCGCCGTACTGGCCGGCTGCAGTGGGGCCCCCGCAATGCAGGTCGACAACGCGACCTCGCCCTATTTCCGCCCCGGTCCGGATGCCCGTGTGGTCATGCTCAAGGAGGTCAGCCTGCAGCCGCGGCAGTTGCGGGCCTTTTTCCAGGACGGCCAGCAGGTCGATCGTAAAGCGATCAATCCCCACTACCCCAACTGCGATCTCGAGTTGAACACGCTGGCCCACGAGGCTCGGAGCATCCCGCCGGGCATCTACGCGGTGACCCGCACCGTGCGCAGCCATGCCCCACTGGCGA
>QNFN01000205.1 GCA_003645555.1 Gammaproteobacteria bacterium
ACCAAGGTGGGCTTGATCGCGGCGGGGGGCCGCTCCTACAGGTGGCGACTCCAGGGGGTAGGGGCGGCGCCTTCATGCCCTACGGGGATTTATGCCCTGCGGGTAGCGCTGCGACTACCGGGACCCGGTCACGGTATCTACTGGCGACCCGATCGCGGCTCAGCGCCCCTGCTTTAGCATCATCTCCTCGACCAGCGGAGCGAGGATGACCTCCATGGCAAAACCCATCTTGCCACCAGGAACGACGATGGTGTTGCGTCGCGACATGAACGAGGCGTGGACCATGTTGAGCAGGTAGGGGAAGTCGACGCGCAGCCTGCGCGGATCGCGGAAACGAATGACGACGAAGCTCTCGTCAGGGGTCGGGATGTCGCGGGCGACGAACGGGTTGGAGGTGTCGACCGTCGGCACGCGCTGGAAGTTGATGTCGGTACGCGAAAACTGCGGCGTGATGAAATGCACGTAGTCGTTCATCCGGCGCAGGATGGTGTCGGTCACCGCCTCGGCTGAGTAGCCGCGCGCCGAGGTGTCGCGGTGGATCTTCTGGATCCACTCAAGGTTGACGATCGGCACCACGCCGATCATCAGGTCGACCCACTGGGCCACGTTGGCCTCGTCGGTCACCACGCCACCGTGCAGGCCTTCATAGAACAGCAGGTTGGTGTCGTGCTGGATTGGCTGCCACGGCGTGAAGGTGCCCGGTTCCTGGTTGAACGGCGCCGCCTCCTCCTGGTTGTGCAGGTAGAGGCGTGACTCGCCGGTGCCGTGGTTGCTGTACTCGCGAAACAGGGCTTCGAGGCGGTCGAACAGGTTGGCCTCGGGGCCGAAGTGGCTGAAGAGGCGCCCCTCCTCCAAGGCCTTGTCGGTCTCTATCTTCATCGCCGCACGGTCGTAGCCGTGAAAGCTGTCGCCCTCGATGATCGCGGCACGCACACCCTCCCGGTAGAAGATGTGCTCAAAGGCCGTCTTGACGGTCGTGGTACCGGCTCCGGACGATCCGGTAATGGCGATGACCGGGTGTTGCTGCGACATGCGGACCCTCTCCGTATCCTTGCTGCGCCCCGCCCCCGGGTCAGCGCGGCCACACCGTAGCACGCTACATGCGCACGACGCCGCTTCGGATTTTCGATAGCCCCATCCAAATAGCTTATTAAGACATAGAGTTCAATAAGCTATTATTTATAGTATTGATAAGCTGGAGCCCGCCTTCAGAAGACCAGGTTGAGCATGGCTATAGCGACCACCAGGAACAGCACCGTCATGAGGCCACCGGCACGCATGAAATCGGTCACCTTGTAGCCCGCCGGGCCCATGATCAGGGCGTTGACCTGGTGGGTCGGGATCAGGAAGGAGTTGGAAGTGCAGATGGCGACCGTCAACGCGAAAATGCGCGGGTCGGCGCCGGCGCCCAGGGCAATGTTGACCGCCAATGGCACCAGCAGCACGGTGGCACCGACGTTGGACATCACCAGAGTGAAGATGGTCGCCAGCAGTCCGATGGCCGCCTGCAGGCCCCAGATCGGCATGCCATCGAGCAACTCGAGCGTCTGCTGGGCAATCCAGCGGGCCGTGCCGGTCCCCTCCACCGCCAGGCCGAGCGGAATCAGGCTGGCCAGCAGAAACACCGTCTTCCAACTGACCGCCTCGTAGGCCTCGTCGATGGTCAGTACACCGCTGATGACCATGCCGACCGCCCCGACCATCAGCGCCACTGACAATCGCAGGTCGGTGAACAGCACCAGGCTGAGGGCCACGGCGAAAAAGACCAGCGCCCAGCTGACCTTGTGCGGACGCAGTTCCTCGTGCGGGAAATCGGTGGTGACGACAACGAAGTTGCGATCCTTCTGCAACCGGGCAAGGTCTTCCCACTGGGTGTGAACGATCAGCGTATCGCCGGCCTGGAACTTGATGTCACCAAGCTTGGTCCGCTTGGTCTCGCCACCGCGGTGCAGTGCCAGCACGCTGATACCGTAGCTCTTGCGCATGCGGATGTCGGCCATCGACTTGCCGATCAGCTTTGAGCTCGGTGGGATGACGATGTCGGAAACGCCGGCCTGGGCCGGGGCGAGGATGTCGGCGAAGGTGCTCAGGTCGGGTCGGATCTTGACCCGCTGGCGCACCGCGAACTCGCCGATCTCCTCAGCGGCACCGATGAACGCAATGACGGTGTTGGGGACGATTTCGACGTCCCGCGCTGGCGAAACCAACTGCTTGCGGTTGCCGCGCATGGCGACGATCAACAGCTTGTGGTCGGTGCTGAACTCGACCTGCTCGACGGTCTTGCCGACCAGCGGGCTCTCCGGCGGCACCTCGACCTCGAACAGGTCACCTGAGAGGCCGTAGGTCTCGCGCAGGTACTGCATGGTCGTACCACCGCCACCGCTCTCGGACTTCCTCTTGCCCTCGGGAAGCAAGCGGCGGCCGATAAATACGAAGTAGGCGATACCGGTCGCGACCAGCGCCAACCCGACCGGGGTGACATCAAACAGATCGAAGGTCGCCATCTGCTCGATACCTGCCGGCAGGCTACGGTTCGAGGTCAGGATCAGGTCGTTGAGCAGGATCAGCGGGCTCGAGCCAATCATGGTCACCGTGCCCCCGAGGATGGCGCAGAAACCCATCGGCATCATCAGGCGCGACATCGGCAACCCGGTGCGGGTGGAAATACGGCTGATCACCGGCAGGAACAGCGCCGCGGCACCGACGTTCTGCATAAAGCTGGAGATGATCGCGACAGTCCCCGAAACCAGTGGGATGATGCGTTTTTCGGTACGCCCGCCAACGCGCAGGATATGCCCGGCGAGCGTGCCCATCAGTCCGGTCTTGTCGAGACCGGCACCGATGATCATCACGGCAATAATCGACATCACGGCGTTCGACGAGAAGCCGTCGAACAGGTGGTTGATGTCGACCAGTGGCGTGAAAAAATAGCTGACCACGCCGATGATCACCATGACGATGATCGCGGCCACGTCGACGCGAACCACTTCAGAGATAAACAGGAAGACAGTGAAGCCGAGAATCCCGAGGACCATCATCATGTCCTGGGTGAGGATGAGATTCTCGATCAAGGCGGAGTTCCCGGCAGATAAATCGCTGTTTACGAGACAGGCTGTTTCGGTAATTTATTAATTATGCATATTCTGTAAAGCGATGTCCAGTATGGGTTTTCTCGGCCTATGATGAAATAACGGATCATCAATAGCCGTCTTAATGGGCCAAAAAATCCAGGTTATGGCCGGAGTCCGCCAAGGGTGCTTTCAGGCGGCTTCACGACGCCGGAACAGCAGATCATTGACCACATGGCCAAGGGCGCGGCCGCGCCGTTCGAACCTGGTCGGCGGACGGTAGTCCGGGCGCGGTGAGAACCGCCCTGGCCCGACGCTGTTCTCGAGCAGAGGACACGCCTCGAGAACTTCCAGCATGTGCTCGGCGTAGGGTTCCCAGTCGGTCGCGGCATGAAACAGACCGCCAGGCTCCAGCCGCCGCGCGGCGAGTTCGACGAACGGCGCCTGCAACAGCCGCCGCTTATGGTGGCGCTTCTTCGGCCAGGGGTCGGGAAACAGCAACAACAGCCGATTGAGCACACCGTTGCCGAGCATCTGCCCAAGAACCTGCATGGCGTCACCCTCGACCACACGGACATTGCTCACACCGTGCGCCTCGAGGCCGGTCAGCAACCGACCAATACCAGGCCGGTGCACCTCGACCCCGAGGAAATCGAGTTCAGGTGCGGCCGTCGCCATCTCGAGCAGGGTGTCACCCATACCGAAGCCGATCTCGAGCGTCTTCGGTGCCGTACGCCCGAACAGGGCATTGAGGTCGACCTCATGGTCGACCAGGGGCACGCCGTAACGCGGCAGCAACCGGTCGAGGGCGCGACGCTGGCCTGGCGTCATGCGTCCCTGACGACGGACGAAACTGCGTATGCCCTGCGGCGGTGTTGATGGAACGTCGTCGGACGAAGTCACAGGCTCTTAGGGAACCTCTGATTAATTCTGGGCGAAATAGATGGTGATGCAGAATGTTCAGATTTGAGGCGCCAAGTGCGCGTAATAGCTGGACTATTGCGCAGCTTGGCAACGATAAAGCTGGACATTCTGGGTGCCAGATACGAGTTCATGAATTAATCAGAGGTTCCTTAGCAGGCTGTTGAAATTCGCTCAGATGAGCGCAAGACAAGGAAATATGGGCCGACAAAGCGCAGTTTACTGGAGTAAATGAGCATTCTGAGGCCAATTTTGACGCCGGATCGTGCCAGCTGAGTAGAATTTCAACGGCCTGCTAGAAAAAAGTGCCGTCTACTGGCGAGGAAGCACTGGCGTAACGCTTCC
>QNFN01000206.1 GCA_003645555.1 Gammaproteobacteria bacterium
ACCGCCTGCTGCTTGGCCGCCTCGTCGCGGTAGAGACGGTGGTAGTGAACCGGGCCGCGCGGATCGAAACCGCTGATGTAATGGACGCGACGACGGCGCACCTCCCTGCCGGTGGAGCGGTCTTTCATGGTCTCCTGTGGGGAAGGGGTGTCCATAGGCCTCGCGTGCCGTCCTTCAGCGCATCCATGCGGCGCTGGCGTGGTGTGTAGAGCCGGTTCAGGATCGCATGCGACCGCAAGGCGGACCTTAATCGAGGTCAGTCGCGGATGGGAGAGATCGGGATGCTTCGCGTCGGGCACGCGGGCGACATGGTCGCTGTCGACGGTCAGCTGGCATCCGGTCTGGCCGGTTGGGAATCGGTGCCGGACCCGGTAGGCGCGAGCACTTCAAGTTGCGGCAACCGCGCGACCAGGTTGCGTGCGCTCTCCTCGACCACGCTCTGGAAGGTGACCAGGCTCTCCTGCGCCGTCTCGAAGGAGTGGACGAATTCCTCGACCCCCTCCCAGGCGATGCCGCCGGTCTGGCTGTCCCAGATTTGGAAGAAGATCCGCACCCGGGCGATGCGGGTGTTGACGATGCGGAGACCGAGGGCACCAAAGCGGGTGGCCGAATTCTGGGAGAAGGCGGAAAGCCGGAGCTGGGCGAGGTAGCGGGTCCCGGTTGCCGTGCCGATGGCGGTGAGGATCTCCTGGCGCAACAACCCGGCCGACCGATAGTCGTCATGCATGGCGATGTAGGCATCGGCGAGATTGGCCGCGTTCACCTTGCCGAGTGTCTCGGAGAGACTGGTGACCCGGATCAGCGGGTACTGCTCGCGAAGCACCTGGGCGAACAGCAGCGCCACCGCCTGCCGATCCTCCTCGCGCCCGGTACTGGCCGAGGTGCTGATGAAGGCGATGCCATGCGTCTCCAGGTCACCCGCCTGCAGGGAGAGGTTCTCGTGACGGGTGGTGCTGTAGGACTGGTCCATGGTGGAGCAGCCGGGGAGCATGGCCAGCGACAGGATGACCAGTGCCAGGAAGAGAATGCGTATGGGCTTCGCGTGCTCCATCTCTAGCGCCTCCGGGATGCCGGCGAGCATTCCGACATCGGTGACAAGTACACCTGACGGTGCCCTATACAGATTCTAGTCTGCTGCTCGCGTTGCGAGGTCCGACTGTCTGCGTTGAGTCAGTTGACAGTCTCGGCGAACTGGAGGAAATCGATCGGAGGGAAGAGCTTCAGCTTCTTCGCCGTGGCCATGTTGATGACGTATGTGAATTGGTCGAGCGAGGCGACCGGCAGTTCTCCCGGCGGTATGCCGTCGACCAGGATCTTCAGTACCTGCCTGGCGGCGAGGCGGCCGACTTCACTGTAGGGCGCGGCGACCGAGAGCAGGGCATCCGAATCGCGGACCAGCTTCTCGTACGGACTCAGCAGAGGCAGGTCGTTATCCACCATCGCGCGGGTGAAGAGGTCGCCGTGGACCTGCAGGAAGGAGCTTGATCCAAAGTAGGCGAAGTCGGCGCCTGCCGCCTTTATTTCCGCCAATTGCACTGGGATCGAATCTGCCATCGGTTTGCCGTCGGCGTCGAGTTCGACCTCTCGGGCAATGAGTTCAAAACCCATTTCACCGGAGAGTTCCTGCAACTCCTTCATCTTCAGTACCGAGTTGGGTTCATCGCGGTTGAACAGCAGACCGAGCTTGCTGAACGAGGGCAGGTACGCCTGCATGGTGGCGACGTTAACCTTCTCGGGAACGCGGTTGCGGGTACCCGTGAGGTTGGCCCGCCCGGTCTTTTCGTAGGACTCGATGATGCCCGAGCCGATCGGGTCGGCGACGATCATGAACACCACTGGCAGGTCGTGGAGAATCTTCGGGTTCTGTTGCTCGGTGATGGTACCGGCCATGCCCAGCGTTACGCTGGTGCCCCAGGTAACTACCGTGTCGGACTTGAGCGCACGGGCCTCCTCGACGAAGCCCGCCAGCTTGCCTTTGTCCCTGTCGGCGTTACGTACCACGACCTTGGCGTCGATACTGCTGGCGGCAATCTCATCCTGGAACCCTTCACAGGCCTGCTCGCAACCGCGCCACAGGGCCAGGTAGATCGTTTTTTTCTCGCCTTGGGCTGCCGCCAGTGAAGTTGTGGAAAACAGCAACAGTGCCACCATTGAGACGACCCGGGACTTCGGATAACAGTTCATGGATCGCTCCTCGCGGTCTGCAGGCGTAACGCTTCCGGTACGGCATAGACCATGGTGCCGATCACTGCCATGGTCCCGGTGACTGCCAGGGCCGGTGCGAAACCGAAATGGCCCACCAGGATGGCGATGCCGACCAGGCCGATGGCGCTCCCTATCCTTTCGACCATCTGCAAGGTGCCGAGCAGGGTCGCTTTGGATTCGGGGTCGAACTCCTCGTCGGCGATCCTTACACAGGCCGCCATCAGGGGTGCGCGCAGCAGTGAATGTCCGATACCAACGGCCAGGACGGCAAGCGTGAGGTGCCAGAAAGAGAGGCTGCCGGCGACGATGAGCAACGCGCCGCCAGAGAGGGCGCCACCCAGGAACATCAGGAGCAGGCGGCTTCCCATGGATCCACTCCTCGCGGCGGCAATAGGCCCGAGGAGGATGATGCAGAGGTAGTAAAGCATCATCACCCGCCCGGTGTCAGCGGCGCTGACACCGAGATCACTCAAAAGCAGAGGTAGCAAGAACCAGAGCAGAGCGACCGCCAGGGCGTTCGTGGGGATCGATATGCCGAGCAGCAGGGTGGCAATGCGACGATTCCGGAACGGACGCCAAAGGTCACGGACGATCGACCGCCGCGGTGAGTCTTTGGCGGTCGTGTCATCCCGGTCCAGCAGTCGCAAAGCGAGGGCCCCGGCAAGGATCGCAACCAGTGCGCTGGCGAAAAAGACGTTGCTCTGGCCGAGGCGGTCAGCCATGACGCCGCCCAACGCGGTGCCGCAGAAGGTGCCACCGATCAGGACGGCGATAAAGCTGCCCATGGACTGGCCGGGTTGGTGCCCCTCGACGGAGGCCAGCGCGTAATCCTGGCAGGCGAGGGTGATGAGCGCGTAGGCGCCACCCACGATGCCGCGCCAGACCATGATCTCCCACACGCTGTCACTCAAGGCCATGCCGACATGGCTGCAGACGACCGGGATCAGGGCGAACAGGAACAGGTGGCGCGAACCGAAGCGCTGGATCAGCGACCGGGCAAACGGTGACAGCAGGGCGATGAAGGCCAGGTAGGTCACCAGCGGAAAGCTGATCAACAACTCCTCGCCGATCCAGCCCGGTGCCCCGAGGCGCGCCTTGATGTAGAGAGGCAGGAACGGCTTGCTCAGCTCTTCCGCGATGACGAACAGGAAAAAGGGCAGGCGTATATCGACCGTATTGCGTCGGCTCAGGCGGCTCGGACCGCCGGCCTGGAGGCCGTAACGTTTGCCAAGAGATTCGAGTCGCCCGGTTTCAGTGCTTTGGCCACTACTACGATCACGCAGACGTGCGATACGGGAATGGAGATCGACTGCGTGGTCGGAGAAGCGTTCGGAAACGCGATCGACCAGTGACCCGGTGGAGGCTCTCCCCAGGGTCGAGGAGAAATTGCCCGCAGCCTGCCGTTTCAGTAACTCGACCAGGCGGTCGAGTGGCTTGATGAACGAGCGAGAGACGACCGACAGCATGATCTCGAAGGCAAGCAGCATGGCCACGATGATCACCACGGCGATATCAAGGAATATGTTGCGAAACTGGGTGGTGATGAACTGACGATCGATCTCCATCACGATACGGCCAACCCGCTTGTTGCCGTCAAGGATGGGCATTACGACACGGTTCAGACGGTAGTGCCTGGACTCGGTCATGTCCGCGTCGGTTGCCGGTATCGATGTGTCGCTCGGCGGAGACGCACCATTCCGTTGCACCTCGGAGACGATGCTGCCGGTCTCAGTCGTCAGGGTGATCGACAAAACCTCGTCGAACGAGTCGAGAACATCATCGAGGTACGCATCGACCCCGGTGAGGTGTTCCATCGGGATGCCGCTGTCGAGGGCCAGCTGGATGTTGGCGCGGATCATCGATCCGATGAGGTGGGTCCGCCGGTTCAACTCGGGCTCGACAGCCGTGTCGAACACCTTGATGGCGAAGTATCCGAGCAGGACCGACGAGACGATGATCATCAACGCCGCCCGTGGCACGAGTCGCCGGGCGATGGTGCGGCTTGGCGATCGCTCGGTGGTCATCGTTCTTCACCTTGCTCGATAGCGGCCAGTTCCTTGCCGCCAGCGGTGTAGTTCGCCTCTGCTGCATTCGCCAACCGCGTCAATTCGGCAGCATCGAAACCGAG
>QNFN01000207.1 GCA_003645555.1 Gammaproteobacteria bacterium
CTGACGAGAGCATGACCCTGGGCAACCTCGGTTACGAAGTGGTCGGTGAGATCGCTTGGCTTACCGGTTCAACGCGGAGTGCGACGGTGCGTTGCCGCGGGGATCTGCTTGCCGTCCAGATTGATGGTCCGCAATTGACGGCCTACCTGGAGTCTCACCAGGACGTGGGTTTCGAGGTGATGCGACGCCTGATGCGGGCCTTGTCCCAGAAATTGATTGACGCAAATTTTTTCCTGATGTGACGGCTCGAATACGTGCGCATCAAGTATTGAGAGGTGGTGGAAGATGGGTATCCTTGACGACCTGAAGAAAGAGGCCGAAGGCAAAAAGGTCAAAGAAGAGCAGGATGCGCTGGTCCAGGAGGATCGTGAACGTTTTATGCGTGAGGTCCTCGACCCGGCCATGCGCGGACTGTTCAATTTCTGCCATGATCTCGCCAAGCACCTCAATTACGTCAATCCTGACATCACGGTGCACTACCGGATCCCCGGGGTGCGCAACGTGCAGGACTTCAAGCAAGGCGAGTACTTCGTCGAGGACTACCACGAAGGTCGCTTCAACGTCCGTTTCATCTGCAATAACAACCAGAAATACCGCATCCAGACCAACACCGATGCTGACCTTGAGCGGATCAAGGATTTTCTCTGGCGTCGTGGTTTGCGCTACCAGTCGCGCGAGTTCTTCGATTCGAGCTACAACAAGGCCGGTGAGTTCCACGTCGAGGGTCGGGTTCAGGTCGACGTGGAATTCAGTACTCGCCTGGACAGCCAGTCGATTGAGGCCAAGATCAGCAACTACGGTGACTTTGAAACCCTGACCCTATCGATCGACCCGGTCGATGTCGACGAACGTTTCCACGATGAACTCGGGCGCTTCATCATGCGCCAACCCAATCGCCTGCTCGACTACAACAAGTTCAGGTTCAGCGATGAGCAGCGCAAGCAACTCCGCCAGCAGCTTCGTGATCAGTTTGTCAAGGGGCTTGGCGGCAGTGAGCCACCTCCGGAACTCGATGCCGAAGTAGAGGTCAAGCTCGAACCCAAGGGTATCCTCGGCAACCTGTTCCGGCGCGACAAGTGATCCCCATGCCTGCAGTGAGACCCCTGGAGTGCCCGGGGGGCTGGCGCCCGGATGCCCGGTGAACGGCTCTCGCGAACACTGGGAAGAGGTCTACCAGGCGCGTCAACCCGACGAGGTCAGTTGGTTTCAGGCGCATCCCGCCAACTCGCTGCGTTTTATCGAGGCGAGCGGTGTGGCATGCGATGCACCCGTGGTCGATGTCGGTGGCGGCAACTCACATCTGGTTGATTGCCTGCTTGACCGTGGCTACAGCGACCTGAGCGTCATCGATATTGCCTCCGGCGCATTGCGCCAATCCAGGGCCCGGCTTGGTGCGCGCGCTGACGGCATCGACTGGATCGAGGCCGACATCACTGACTTCAGCCCGCGACGACGCTACGCCGTGTGGCACGACCGTGCGGTCTACCATTTTCTGGTGACCGAGGAGGCGCGCGCCGCCTACCTCGCCGTGCTGCGTGCCGGCTTGGCACCCGGAGGGGCCCTGGTGCTGGGCACCTTCGCCACTGGTGGGCCGCGACGCTGCAGTGGGCTGCCGGTACGTCAGTACGACGCGTCGACGCTCTGCGCCGAACTCGGCGACGAGTTCGAACTCCTTGACGCGACGCGCGTCGTGCACCATACGCCGGGAGACGTCGAGCAGTTGTTTGCCTGGTTCCGGTTGCGGCGTCGTCCCGACGTCTGAATAGTCAGAGACGCCCGGTTCCCTGTGGCTTGCGAGTCTGCGATCATGGCGCCCCGCCGGACTGCCCCCGGCCGAGACCAGCGATGATCCTGAACGACGACGGCATCGAGAACATCCCCCTGCGGGAGTTCACCGAAAAGGCGTACCTGGACTACTCCATGTACGTCATCCTCGATCGCGCCCTGCCGCATCTCGGTGACGGCCTCAAGCCGGTTCAGCGCCGTATCGTCTACGCCATGTCCGAGCTCGGGCTTTCGGCGGTCTCGAAGCACAAGAAGTCGGCACGTACCGTGGGTGATGTGCTCGGCAAGTTCCACCCACACGGCGACAGTGCGTGCTACGAGGCGATGGTGCTGATGGCGCAGCCGTTCGCCTACCGTTACCCGCTGATCGACGGTCAGGGCAACTGGGGCTCGTCCGACGATCCGAAATCGTTCGCGGCCATGCGCTATACCGAGGCGCGGCTGGCGCCGTTCGCCGCGGCGCTGCTCGCCGAGCTGGGCGAGGGCACCGTCGACTGGGCACCGAACTTCGACGGCACCCTGGAGGAGCCGGTGCTGCTCCCGGCGCGGTTGCCGAACATCCTGCTCAATGGCACCACCGGCATCGCGGTCGGCATGGCGACCGATATTCCACCGCACAACCTCAACGAGGTGGTCGCCGCCTGCATTGCCCTGCTCGATGATCGCAAGCTCGATGTCGCCAGACTCTGTGAGTACATTCCCGGGCCTGATTTCCCGACCGACGCCGAGATTATTACGCCGGCCGATGAGCTGCGGGCGATTTATGAGACGGGCAACGGTTCGCTACGCCAGCGGGCGCTCTGGGAGCGGGAGAATGGTGACGTCGTTGTAACCGCCTTGCCGTACCAGGTCTCCGGGGCCCGCATACTCGAGCAGATCGCGCAGCAGATGCAAGCCAAAAAGTTGCCGATGGTCGAGGATTTGCGTGACGAGTCAGATCACGAGAACCCGACCCGGTTGATCATTGTTCCGCGCAGCAACCGGATTGATATCGAGGCGCTGATGTCGCACCTGTTCGCGACCACCGACCTCGAGCGCAGCTACCGGGTCAACCTCAACATTATCGGTCTTGATGGTCGTCCCAGGGTGCGTGATCTCAGGGAAATCCTGGTCGAGTGGCTCGCTTTTCGTCGCGCGACGGTGACCCGCCGCTTGCAGTACCGGCTGGAGAAGGTAACCGAGCGGCTGCACATCCTCGATGGCTTGCTGGCCGCCTTCCTCAACATCGACGAGGTGATCGCGATTATCCGCGCCGAGGAGCGGCCGAAGCCGGTGCTGATGAAGCGCTTCGACCTGAGCGACCGCCAGGCCGAGGCCATTCTCGACCTCAAGCTGCGCCATCTGGCGAAGCTCGAGGAGATAAGAATCCGGGGCGAACAGGAGCAGCTGGCCGAGGAGCGTGACCAGCTCCAGGGGCTGCTCGGCTCGCCGCGCAAGCTGACCCGGCTGATCCGCGAGGAGTTGCTTGCCGATGCCGGAAAGTACGGCGATGCACGCCGGTCGCCGCTGCGTGAACAGGCCTCTGCCCAGGCGCTCGACGAAACCGCGATGGCCCCGAGCGAACCGGTCACCGTGATCCTCTCCAGTGCCGGCTGGGTGCGGGCGGCCAAGGGACACGAGATCGATCCGGCCAGTCTCAACTTCCGTGCCGGTGACGATTACCTGGCCGCGGCGCGTGGGCGCAGCAACCAGCCGGCACTGTTCCTCGATTCGACCGGTCGTTGCTACTCGCTGCCGGCCCACACCCTCCCTTCGGCACGCAGCCAGGGTGAGCCACTGACCGGCCGCCTGAGTCCGCCCAGCGGCGCGACCTTCGCAAGCGTGGTCATGGCGCAGAATGATGAACACCTGCTGATCGCCTCCGACGCCGGTTACGGTTTCGTCACCGCCGCCGAGAACCTGCTGGCCAAGAACAAGTCGGGCAAGGTGCTGCTCAACCTGCCGCGTGGCGCCCGGGTCCTGCCGCCGGTAGCGGTCAGCGACCCGGCGACCGACCTGCTCGCGGCCGTCGGCAGCCGTGGCCGGCTGCTGGTCTTCCCGGTGGCGGAACTGCCGCTGATGGCGCGTGGCAAGGGCAACAAGATTATCGCTATCCCCGGGCCGAAGGTGGCGGTACGTGAGGAGTATGTTACGGCCCTGGCCTGCGTACCTGCCGGGGGCAGCCTGACGCTCTACTGTGGCAAGCGCCACCTGACACTCAAGCCGTCCGATCTCGATCATTACCGCGGCGAGCGTGGCCGGCGTGGCGCGTTGTTGCCACGCGGCTTCCAGTCGGTCGACCGCGCCGAAGCACGCTGACCTGGTGCTTCCTTGCCCTCGGGCAGGGGGCCGGTATGATCGGGTTCCCTCCCGGGCATCGGAACGGACCGGGCCAGGAACGAGCATGAGACTTATCCGACCCTTCGCCGCCCTGCGACCCGCGCCAGGGCATGCTGCGGACGTGCTGGCACCACCCTACGACGTGTTGTCGAGCGCCGAGGCCCGGCTGCGCGTGGCCGGGCGGCCATGGAGTTTCCTGCACATCTCCAAGCC
>QNFN01000208.1 GCA_003645555.1 Gammaproteobacteria bacterium
GACTCGGCGGCCAAGTACTACTGGAACAACCCGGCCAAGACGGCGCAGACCATGGTCGACGGCTGGCTCAACACCGGGGACACCTACCTGCAGGATGAAGAGGGCTACTTCGTCTACTGCGGCCGCAACGACGACATGCTCAAGGTCGGCGGCATCTGGTGCTCACCGTTCGAGATCGAGGCCAAGCTGATCGAGCATCCGAAAGTGCTTGAGGCCGCCATCGTCGGCCGCAACGACGACCACGGCCTGGTCAAACCCGAGGCCCACGTCGTACTGAACACTCCGGACGACGCCGGCGATGCCCTACAACAGGAGCTGCTCGAGCACTGCAAACAGGGGCTCGCCCCGTACAAGTACCCGCGCTGGTTCCAGTTCGTTGACGAGTTGCCGAAGACGGCGACCGGCAAGATACAGCGTTTCAAGCTACGCCTGTGACGACCCGATGATCGGAAAATTGCTTGATCACGGTCAAGGACGCCGTGACCCCACAACAGGGAGAGTCGGATGTGACCACTCAAGATGGTCGTACTATCGCGTGTCGCCATCGGGAACGCGCGTCGACCGCCGCAGAGAGTGGCGCTAAGCTAGAGGACATCGTCACGCTCCCCACGGCGTGCCGTGTCCGCACCACCAAAGGCAAACCCACCGTCCATACTTGGAGGAGACCAGATGAATAACGAACAGAAGAAGGGCTTTTCGCGTCGCACCCTGATCAAGGGTGCCGCCGCGGCCGGCGGCCTTGCCGTCGCCAGCAGCTTCGTACCCTACCGCTTCGCGATCGGTGCTCAGGCCAAGGTCAAGGTCGGCATCCTGCTGCCCTACAGCGGCACCTACGCCATGCTCGGCAACTCCATCACCGACGCCATGAAGCTGAGAATTGCCGCCGCCGGCGACATGCTCGGCGGGCGCCCGGTCGAGTACGTCGCCATCGACTCGCAGATGTCGGTACCCAAGGCACCGCAGAACACCAGCAAGCTGGTCGACAAGGACAGTGTCGACTTCGTGGTCGGTCCGGTCCACTCAGGCATCGCCGCCGCCATGGCCAAGATCATCGGCAAGCGTGACCAGCCGATCATGATCGTGCCCAATGCCGGCTCCAACGCCGTCACCGGTCCGCTCTGCTCGGAAAACATCTTCCGCACCTCGTTCTCCAACTGGCAGCCGGCCTATCCCGGCGGCACGCTGATGGCGAAGGAAGGCCACAAGACCTGCATCACCATCGCCTGGAAGTACGGCGCGGGCCGACAGATGATGGACGCCGGTGCCGAAGCCTTCACCAAGGCCGGCGGCAAAGTGATCAAGGACATCGAAGTGCCGTTCCCGGACGTCGAGTTCCAGGCATTCCTCTCCGAGATCGCATCGCTGAAGCCGGACGCGGTGTTCGCCTTCTTCTCCGGTGGTGGCGCGATCAAGTTCCTCAAGGACTACGCCGCAGCCGGCCTGAAGTCGATCCCGCTCTACGGTCCGGGCTTCCTGACCGAGGGCGTGGCCAAGGCCGCGGGTGCCGCCGCCGAGGGCGTGCGTACCACGCTGCACTACTCGGCCGACCTCGACAACCCATCGAACCACGCTTTCCGGGCCGCCTACGAAAAGGCCACCGGCAAAGGCGCCAACGTCTTCGCGGTGCAGGGCTACGATGCCGGCTCGCTGATCGTGCAGGCGATGGCCAAGGTCAAGGGTGACACCGGGGCGACCGCTGACCTGATCAAGGCGATGGAGAATGCCAACTTCATCGACAGCCCGCGTGGGCCATGGAAGATGTCGGCGGCACACAACCCGATCCAGAACATCTACCTGCGCGAAGTGCGCAACGGTGCCCAGAAGTACCTCGGCATCGCCGCCAAGGCGCTGGAGGATCCGGCGGCCGGCTGTAAGATGGCCTGATCGGTGACGTCCTGAAAGAACGCCGGCGCTCCCTGCCGGGGGCGTCGGCGTTCGCTCATCAGGCTATCTGCAATGAGTCTCGCAACCTTCCTGATCCAGCTGCTCAACAGCGTCCAGTACGGCTTTCTGCTGTTCCTGGTCGCCAGCGGGCTGACGCTGGTGTTCGGCATCATGGGCATAATCAACCTGGCCCACGGTGCCTTCTACATGTTCGGTGCCTACGTGGTCTGGTGGCTGTTTGGTTACACCGAAAGCCTGACCCTGTCGATCTTGCTCGGCGTGCCGCTGATCATGATCCTCGGCTTCGCGATCGAGCGGCTGGCGATCGCCCGCCTCTACCACCGCGACCATCTCTACCAGGTGCTGCTGACCTATGGCCTGATCCTGGTCCTGAACGAATGCCAGAAAATCTTCTGGGGCAGTGACTTCTACAGCGTGCCAGTCCCCGAACTGTTGTCCGGTTCGATCCCGCTGACCGAGAACCAGGTCTACCCGGTCTACCGCGTTTTCATCTCGGTGGTCTGCATGCTGCTGGCGGCCGGAATGTACGTTTTGATTCAAAAGACCCGCCTCGGCATGACCATCCGCGCCGGTGCCAGCAACCGCGAAATGGTCCAGGCGCTCGGCATCAATATCAACTGGGTGTTCGCCATCGTCTTCAGCCTCGGCGCGGCGCTGGCCGGCTTCGCCGGCATGATCGGTGCGCCGATCAGTTCGGTCTACCCGGGCATGGGTGACCAGATCCTGATCATCTCCTTCGTGGTCGTCGTCATCGGTGGCATCGGCTCGATCAAAGGTGCCTTCATCGGCGCCATGCTGATCGGCCTGGCCGACACCTTCGGCAAGGTGCTGGTGCCCGACTTCGCCAGCATGGCCGTCTACGCCACCATGGTCGTGATCCTTATCTGGCGGCCACAGGGCCTGTTCGGTCAACCGGTTCACTAGGGCTCAGGCATGTTCCGCACCTCGCTCTACACCAACCTGACCCTGATCGCCGCCATCATCGTGCTCGCCGCGCTGCCGCCGTTCCTCGGCATCTACTACGGCAACCTGGTGACACGGCTGATGATCCTCGGCATCTTCGCCATGAGCCTCGACCTGCTGATCGGCTTCACCGGCCTGGTCAGCTTCGGTCACGCCGCCTTCTTCGGTCTCTCCGGCTACATCCTGGGGATCCTGATGATGGACACCGAGTCGGCCTCGCTGTTCTGGGTGTTGCCAGCCTGCCTGGCCGGGACCGCCCTGGCGGCGGTTGTGGTCGGCTGGTTTTCGGTGCGTACCAGCGGCATCTACTTCATCATGATCACGCTGGCATTCGCCCAGATGATGTTCTACTTCTTCAACGAGAACACGGCCCTCGGCGGATCCGACGGCATGTTCATCTTCAGCAAGCCGACGCTGGCAATCGGCTCATGGAACCCGCTCGACCTCGAGGACCACCACACCTTCTACTACCTCACCCTGGTCTCGCTGGTGCTCTCCTACCTGGGCCTGCGGCAACTGCTGAGGGCGCCGTTTGGGCAGGTGATCCAGGGCATCCGCGCCAACGAAAACCGAACCCGGGCACTCGGCTACGCGACCAATCACTACAAGCTGGTCAGCTTCATCATCGCCGGTACGCTGGCTGGCTTCGCCGGTTTCCTCGAGGCCATGCACACCTCGATCATCAGCCCGGCACACCTCGGCTGGCATGAATCAGGCGCCGCCATGATGACCGTCATCCTCGGCGGCATGGGCACCCTGTACGGCCCGGTCATCGGCGCCTTTGCCTTGGGCTTCCTGCACGACTGGCTGCAGGACGTGACCACTAACTCGATGCTCTACATGGGCCTGTTCGTCATCGCCGTGGTGCTGTTCCTGCCGCGTGGCATCGCCGGCCTGCCGGCGGATATCGCCCGCCTGCTGCGACGCAAGCCACCCACTGAGACCGAGGACGAGCCGTGAGCGAGCCGATCCTCGTCACCGAACGTCTCGGCAAGCACTTCGGCGCGCTGCGCGCGGTGTTCGGTGTCAGCCTCGAGTTCGCCCCCGGGCAGGTGCACGCCATCATCGGCCCCAACGGTGCCGGCAAGACCACGCTGATCAACCTGCTGTCGGGCAACCTGCCCCCGACCGACGGTCTCATCCGTTTTCGCGAACATGACATTACCGGCATGACGCCGGACAAGATCTCGCGCCTTGGCATCGGCCGCAGTTTTCAGAAAACCAACATCTTTCCCAACTTCACCTGCTTCGAGAACTGCTGGCTCGCGGCCCAGTCGCGGCGGCGCAGCTCGATGCAGTTCTTCCGGCCGGCACGCCGGCTCGCCGATGTCGAAACACGGGCTCTCAAGGCGCTGGAGACCTGTGGCCTCGGCGAACGCCGTGACACCATCGCCGCCGAGATGAGCTACGGCGAGCAGCGCCAGCTCGAGATCGGCATGATGC
>QNFN01000209.1 GCA_003645555.1 Gammaproteobacteria bacterium
CCGGTGAGCAGTTCCTTGTCGTTGACGATAACGCTGGCGAAGCCTGAAATGCTCCCGGTTCCGGTCCCACCGATACCGGTGATCGCGCCAATGCTGCTGCCGCCACCCCCGCCACCACAAGCGACAAGAAATGTCACCAGAGCGACGGTCAGGGCTGTAAGTCCGGTCTTGAGTTTCATCTCAGTCTCCCGCGTCAGGAGGTGTCTCCTGCTCGAAGTAGTAAATGCCCACGCCGGCGCGCACGCTGCCCTTTCCCGACGTGGTCGGTCCCTCAGCACGGATACGCTCGGTAAGCCACGTGTCGTAGTTGTTCAGCAATGCCAACGAATGATGGTTGGACATCTCGCGAAACACCGCGACAGTCTCCGGGGAGAGGCTCTCCTCGCTGACCTTGAGCTGGAAGCGGGTTCCGGGGATCTCCGGATCAACGTTGTAGTCGATGGTGGCAACCAGGTCGGCCACGTCGGTACCGAGGATCGCGAGCTTGTCCTCCTCGCCTGACGATGGAACGTAGGCGGCATTGACCAGGTTGAGCAAGCTGTCGGCACGCTGTCGGATGGCGCCCACCCGCAGCAGTTCATCGGCCATCGCACGGACCGACATGTCACCGCTGTAGCGCCCCACCAGCTGGGCAAAACTTCCATGCTCGCCTTCCATAGGCAGGCCGGCGGGCTGGCCGTCGGCATCGTGGAACTCCGCATCGTTGAGCCAGCCGCTGATGACCCGGGTGGCGCGACCGTAACGCTCGTCGAGCAGGACGTTCTGCTGTTCGGGCAACCGCTTGATGCGCAGGACCTCCTTGCGTGTCAGGCCGGTCAGGACCGCGATGCGGGTGTTGGTCTGCTTGCGCCCGGGCAACGCGAATTCCGTATCCGCGACCTCGACATAGACCTGTTTGGCCGCCTCGGAAAAACTGCCGAGCGGGATGCCGTAACGGAGCAGCAAGCGTACCAGCGGACGCATCAGCGTGACCACCGATCCCAGCAAGGCCTTTTGTACTGCCGCACTCATATTATGGGAATATATTCCCATAAATGTGATTTGTCAAAAAGAATTCTGCGGCATACCCGGCGATCCCGCAGTCCGCAACCCACCTGCAAACCCGGGTATCCCGGCTCCGGTGCTAGCCAAGCAGCGCCAGCATCAACGGCAGGGTCAGTACTGCGGCGACGGTCTGGAGGGTCAACAGGCCGGCCATCAGCTGCGAATCACCTCCCATCTGGCGGGCCAGAATATAGGCCGATGGTGCTGTCGGCAGGGCCGCGAAGAGTACCGCAATCGCGGTCTCCACCGGAGGCAATGCAAGCAGGCGAGCCGCGCCGGCGACGACCAGGGGCAGCGCGATCAACTTGATGGCGGTAACCACCCCGATGGCGGCGCGATGGCCGCGAATGGCCCCGGCATCCAACCCGGCCCCGACCGCCAGTAGCCCCAGCGGCAGTGCCGCACGGCCGATGATCTCCAGGACATTACTGCTGCCCCACGGCAAGCCGATACCGGTCACGTTGAGCAGAATACCGGCCAAACAGGCAAGGATCAGCGGATTGCCGGCCAGTCCTCGCAGCAACGAACCCCAGCCAAGGCGGCCCGCACTCCCGTAGTGGCTCAGGGTCGCGACGCAGAGAACATTGATCAGCGGCACCAGCACCGCAATAACGATCGCAGCCAACGTCAGGCCATGCATCCCGAACAATGCCTGGGAAGCGGCAAGACCGACGTAGGTGTTGAAGCGGATACCACCCTGCATCAGCGACGAGAACCCTGGGTCGTCAGTGGTCAGCCAACGGCGTAACAGCAGCAAGCCGAACGTAACCACCAACACACTGCCCGCCAGCACCAGTGCGAAGGGCCCGAACCGGGTCGACGCCAGCGGCGCGGCCACCAGGTTGTTGACCAGCAAGGCCGGAAAGAGCATGTAGTAGGTGAGCTTCTCGGCCGGCCCCCAGAAACCCTCACCCGGGAATCCGGTGCGCTTCATGACGTGCCCGGCCAGGATCAGGACGAAGACCGGGGTCAATGCCGCGAGGATGGCGTCAAACGGGATCATCCAGTCACTCCCCGCGCAGCAAACGACCGGACACCGCATCGCGGATCGAACTCGGTCCCCGCTCGCGGTCGATCGGCCCGGAGACCATGGCGTCGAGTACGTCGCCGAAGTAGCGCCGGACCGTTAACAGGTCGCGCGCCGGCCGGCATCCGGCCGGGTTGGCACTGGTCGAGACCAGGGGGCCAGTGAGTCGGCACAGGGCGGCAGCAACCGGGTGTGCCGTGACCCGTACGGCCAGCATCGGGTGATCGCCGGCCAGCCACGGCGGCACGGACGGCAGGGCCGGCAACAGCCAGGTGTGCGGGCCGGGCCAACTGGCGTGGACAGCGGCCATTTTTTCTGCCGCCACTTCGGCGACATAGGGACGCAACTGGTCGAAGTCAGCAGCGATCAGGATCAGCCCCTTGCCTGCCGGTCGGCCCTTGAGGGCCAGCAGGTCGAAGACAGCTTCCGGGTTCAGGGGATCGCAACCAAGACCGTAGACCGCCTCGGTCGGGTAGGCGATGAGACCACCGCCGTAGACCGCCCGGGCAGCGAGCCGCAGCCGCCAACCGGACACGGTCGTCGGGCTCAGCCCAGCCGGGCCTGCAGGCTGGCGTCCTTGTCCAGCACCACCTGGGCGGCAACCTCACGCTCGGCCTTCAGGCGTGCGCCCAGGTCGGCATCGGCGGTGGCCAGGATCTGCGCGGCGAGATAGCCCGCATTCTTGGCCCCGGCCTTGCCGACGGCGACGCAAGCCACCGGGACACCACCCGGCATCTGCACGGTCGACAGCAAGGCATCAAGGCCGGCCAGCATCCCGGCGTCGAGCGGCACGCCGATGACCGGCTTGAGCGTCAGACCGGCAACTGTACCGGCGAGGTGGGCCGCCATACCGGCGGCGGCGATGAACACGCCACAACCCCGTGACTCGGCATCCCTGACGTAGGAGTGGGTTGCGGCGGGAGTGCGGTGGGCCGAGGTAACCCGCGCCTCGAATGGTACTTCCAGGCGCCTGAGGACGTCGAAAGTCGCCTCCATTATCGGCAGATCCGAATCGGATCCCATCAGTACGGCAACGAATGTTTCGGACATCGCATGGCCCTCCATGGTTCGTCGGGACGGTACCGCGTCCGGCTTAGCCGGCCTCGGCCTCCTCGGTCACCGACTCGCTGTAGGAACACTCCCGCTGCGGACATACGCGTTCGGTGCCGCGGGACTTGGTGGTTTTCAGGGTCAGGATCGGCCAGGCGCAGGTCGGGCATGGCTCGGCCAGGGGGGCATTCCAGACCGCGTAATCGCACTTCGGATAGGTGGAGCAAGAGAAAAACTGCTTGCCTTTACGTGACTTGCGTGCCATCAGCGTTCCCTTGCCGCACTGCGGGCAGGCGACGCCGGTGTCGACCGGCCGCTCCAGCGGCTCGATGTGCTTGCAGTCCGGGTAACTGGCACAGCCGATGAACTTGCCGTAGCGACCGTCGCGCACCAGCAGGTCGCCACCGCACTTTGGGCACTGGCGCCCCTCGACCTTCTCCGGTTCGGCGGCCGGACCGCCGTTACCGAGATCGCGGGTGTAGTCGCACTTGTTCTCTTTGTCGAAAAAGCCGGTGCAGCCGACGAAGCGACCGCGCTTGCCGAGCCGGATCACCAGTGGACGACCGCAATCCGGTTTTGGGCACACCTCGTCGAGCGGCTCGGTGGTCACTTCGTCACGGGTAACGGTGCGATTCTTCTCCTCGATGAGGTCGCGGAACGGACCCCAGAACTCGTGCATCAGCGGCTGCCACGCCTCCTCGCCGCGTGACACCGCATCGAGTTCGTCTTCGAGACGGGCGGTGAAGCCGTAGTCAACGTAGCGGGTGAAGTGCTTGGTCAGGAAGCGGGCGACCACACGGCCAACGTCGGTCAGGAAAAAACGGCGCTTGTCGATCTGGACATACTCGCGATCCTGCAACGTCTTGATGATCGAGGCATAGGTCGACGGCCGACCAATGCCGTGTTCTTCGAGCGACTTGACCAGGCTCGCTTCGCTGAAGCGCGGCGGCGGCTCGGTGAAGTGCTGCTCGGGGCGCAGTGCCTTGATCGTCAGCTTTTCGCCCACGTCGACCGGCGGCAGCAGTTTGGCGTCGTCGTCGCCCGTGCCGTTGTCGTCGGTGCTGTCACGGTAGACGGCCAGGAAGCCCGGATCGACGACGATCGACCCGGTGGCACGGAAGCGGTCGCCGGCCCCGGCAGTCAGGTCGATGGCCACGGTGTTGATGGTCGCGTGATTCATCTGC
>QNFN01000210.1 GCA_003645555.1 Gammaproteobacteria bacterium
GGAACCTCTGATCAAATCATGAACTCGTATCTGGCGCCCAGAATGTCCAGCTTTTTCGTTGCAAAACTTCGCAATAGCTAGCTGTTACGTGCGTTTTGCGCCTCAAATCTGAACACTCTGAAGCACCATCTACTTCGTCCAGACTTGATCAGAGGTTCCCTAACGAAACCAGAGGTTCTTTAGGAGCTTTATCGAAAAGTTCATACAATTGGCATGCCATACTGCAACTTGTTGTAATCATTGGAGATCAATTCATATTGATGGTAACAAAGCTTCCGCTTGCACCGGCCAGGTGCCTATTTTGCTGCCACCTGCCGGCACATGCCCCGGATCGGGGCCGTTTGCTCATGGCCGTGTGGCCCTGTCGGTCAGGCCTCGATGGTTGCCGTGGCGTGCTGGAAGGCCGTCCCACCGGCCCGCTCCCACCTGATATTGATAGCGCCATGTTGCATTGCAAAAAATCATGTCCGTGACGATGATTTGCCTGAGAAAGCGGCAATTTAAGTAGATTCCCGCATAGACCGCATCTGTCAGGAGCATAAACTTTTCGCAACGCACCCTCTTCCTTGATGGCCATCAAGGATTCTGGTCGGGTGGCTGCGCAGGATGAGTCCACCTCCTGCTCGTGCCGTCGCTAGCAGGGGGATGGATAAGGACAATCCAACGCGATCTCAGGGACGAGGCCTTTATGAATAATCCCGGTACGGTTTTTCTCGTTGGCGCCGGTCCCGGCGACCCGGATCTTCTGACCGTCAAGGCGCTCCGCCTCCTGCAGAAGGCCGATGTCGTGGTGCACGACCGCCTGGTGTCAGCGACCGTAAGCCAGGAGGTGCATCGACTCGCCGAACGCCACGGACTCGAGCAGGTTGTGCACGAAGTGCTTTTCAGCCGCCGCCGCTTCAAGCAGCGCGGTGCCCGTTATGCTGCGTTCTCGTCCGCTTCGCGGACCGAGCCGCTTGGCCAATCTCGTACGGATCAATTGGAGAGCGCGTAGCGCAATTGAAGCCATGGATGGCAACGCACCAAGCAGGATCACCGCCGCAGAAGGGGCAGGTGTGACATCACCCAGCACCCTGCAGCGCCACTTCATCAACCGTTATCAGGGTGGTTTCCCGCTCTGTGCACGGCCGTTCGCGGCGGCTGCCGAGGTCCTGGAAACCAGCGAGGCGGTCCTGGTCGAGGCGGTGGCATTGCTGCTCGATAGCGGCCTGCTGACCCGTTTCGGTCCGCTGTTCGACGCCAACCGCCTTGGCGGTGCTACCACCCTGGCCGCCATGGCTGTCCCGAAATCACGTTTCGACTCCGTGGCGCAGGTCATCAATGCCCTGCCACAGGTAGCACACAACTACCGTCGCGAGCACCGCTTGAACATGTGGTTCATCGTCGCCAGCGACCGTGTCGAGGAGATCCGCACGACGCTGTCGCGTATCGAGGTTATGACCGGGCTGCGTGTCTACGACTTTCCAAAGGAGCGCGAGTTCTACATCGGCCTGTGGTTGCACCTCGATGCAGACGGGACGATCGACACCATACCGGTTCCATCCCAAGCTGCGCCGCTGACCGGAATCGCTGAACTGGATGCTACCGACCGGCGCCTCGTCCAGGCGACCCAGGGCGGCCTGCCGCTGGCTGAAGAGCCGTATGCCATCGTTGCCCGTGACCTGAAACTGGAGCCGGAGACGGTCATTGCCAGGCTCGAGCGAATGGTGGCGAGCGGTGTAATCCGACGGATTGGCGCAGTACCTCACCACTATCGGCTGGGATTGCGTGGCAACGGTATGTCAGTATGGGACGTTGACGACGATGTCATCGATAAACTCGGTCAGCAGATCAGCGAGCTCGATTTCATCAGCCACTGTTACCAGCGGCCGCGACATCCACGCGTCTGGCGCTACAACCTGTTCGCCATGGCCCACGGTGCGGACCGGGCCACGGTGCTCGGCAAGACCGAGCAGGTCGCCGCGTTGCTCGGCGAGCACTGCCGGGCCCACGAGGTGCTGTTCAGTACGACGGTTCTGAAGAAGACCGGCTTGCGGTTGGGTGCGGCGTGATGGTGAAACCATGTTCCGATTGACGCGCTACCTCAACTACCTTGCCGGACCTGACAGCGGTTCGACGCCGGTGGCGTGCGCAACACCGTCCGGCCCAGTGGTGATCTGGAACCTGATCCGGCGCTGCAACCTGACCTGTATGCACTGCTACTCGACCTCGGCAGATCGCGATTTCAGCGGTGAACTGAGCACTGGCGAAGCCCTCGTGGTAATGGAGGACCTGCGCCAATTCGGTGTCCCGGTGCTGATCCTCTCCGGCGGTGAACCGCTGCTGCGCAAGGACATATTCACACTGTCACAGAGGGCTCGTGAGCTGGGTTTCTACGTCGCCCTGTCGACCAACGCACACTGATCGGACGGGGCAATATCGAGCAGATCACGGAGGCGGGTTACGACTACGTCGGTATCAGCATCGACGGTATTGGCACCACCCACGACCATTTCCGTCGTATGGAAGGGGCGTTTGATGCCTCGATGCGTGCCATCGACCTGTGCAAGGAGCGTGGCATCAAGGTTGGCCTGCGCTTCACCCTGACGCAGAACAACGCGACTGAGTTGCCGCAGTTGCTGGAGCTGATGCGCGCACGCGACATCGACAAGTTCTTCCTTTCACACCTGAATTACGCGGGACGTGGCAACGTCAATCGTCGAGATGATGCCGTCCACCGCACCACGCGCTGGGCCATGGATACCCTGATCGAGACCGCTTGGCGCGATGCCCGTGCCGGCGCGCACCGCGAGTATGTCACCGGCAACAACGACGCCGATGGTGTCTACCTGCTGCACTGGGCGGCGCAGCAGCGTCCCGGACACGTGGCGGGCCTGCGCGCGCGGCTCATGGCATGGGGTGGTAATGCCACTGGCGAGAACATCGCCAATATCGACAGCCTGGGCAATGTACACCCGGACACGTTCTGGTGGCATTACGCGCTGGGCAACGTCCTTGAACGCCCGTTCTCGGCAATCTGGAGTGACGACTCCGATCCCCTGCTGGGCCAGCTGCGGACCCGCCCGCGACCGGTGCAGGGGCGCTGCGCGGCCTGTGAACACCGGGCGATCTGCAATGGCAACACACGTATCCGGGCCTTCCAGGCCAGTAATGACTACTGCGCGGAGGATCCTGGCTGTTACCTGGACGATGACGAGATCGGTATCGCTACCCCCGTCCCCGGCGCGATGGCCGAGGCTGCGCCATCCGTCCCGGCTACTACACGCGCATGGGGGCCGCCATCCGCTACGCCACCAGGGTGCTGGCCGACGAGCCGTCGAGTCGCCGGCTGCTGCTGTTGATTACCGACGGCAAGCCCAACGATCTCGATCTCTATGAAGGCCGCTACGGTGTCGAGGACACGCGTATGGCCATCCACGAGGCGCGCCGCCAGGGATTGCGCCCGTTCTGCGTCACCATTGACGAAAAGGCGGGCGATTACCTGCCGCACCTGTTCGGCACCAACGGCTACGCACTGGTCCGTGATCCACTGGAACTGCCGCGCGTCCTGCCACGCTGGTATGCGCGACTGACGCTCTGAGTATTTCCTTCCTTGGAGCTTGGCTGCCTTCGGCCAGCCTGGCCATGGCGGTCTATAGTTGAGGCAACCGGTGGTGGTGATTCCGTATGTGCGAGCCGGTGCAGTTTCGGGGCGTTTCAGCGGCCATGAACGATGGGCAACGAGTCGGACCAGGACAGAATTGAAAGGTTTGTGGCGGAAGGCAACTTCCACGCGGCGCTGAACATCGCGCTCTCGGCCCTGAATGCCTGCCGCAAGGACGATGATCAGGCCGGGATCGATCGCTGCCTCGATACCATTATGGAGATCACGGCGCGGCTCGCGTGTGAATTCGGTAGCGAGGAGTACCTGGGTCGGGCGTGAAGCAGTCTTTTCCCCGGCACGCTTTGCGTGGACCGGCGGCTCCGTGGTTGCGACTTGTATGAAGAAGGCCCGGGTAGACCTGGAACCCGTCAACCTGGAAGCCGGCCGCGTCAATCCTGTTGCGCCAGCACCGGGGGCACCACCACCTTGGCGATTCGTTTCGACAGCGTGTAAATGCGCCGCATCTGTTCGACGAACGGCGTTTCGAGCTGCACCAGCTTGATGTAATCCGGGGTGGATGTGGCAAGCCGTTCCGCAGCAGCACGGATTCAGCTGCATGCTGGTCGTTTTCGCGGACGGCACGAACCGCGAGTTCGACCGAGTTGGAAACCTTGGAATACATCTCCGCAAGTTGTGCCTGGGTCTTTTCACCAGAGGCCGA
>QNFN01000211.1 GCA_003645555.1 Gammaproteobacteria bacterium
ACCGCATCCTCTGGCGTAATGCCACGCTCTTCCGGTGACTGCTCGCCCAGGTCGGGCATCCAGTCGGTCGCCGAAACCCGTACCGATATCGGCTTCTCCTCCGGCCATGCGGCGCGCATCGCCGCAAACACCTCGAGCGGGTAGCGCAGTCGGTTCTCCAGCGAGCCGCCGTACTCGTCATCACGGTGGTTGGTCAGTGGCGTGATGAAGGCCGACAACAGGTAGCCGTGGGCCGCGTGCAATTCGAGCAGGTCGAAACCCGCCGCCTCGGCCATGCCGGTGGCGCGGGCGAAGGCATCACGCACCCGCTCCATGTCGGCACGGGTCATCGACTGTGGCACCTGGTTGGTCGGCGACCAGGCAATCGCCGATGGGGCCAACAGCGGCCAGTTGCCGGTGGTCAGCGGCGCATCCATCTGCTCCCAGCCAAGCTGCGTCGAGCCCTTCGGCCCGGCGTGACCAAGCTGCATGCCAATTTTCGCCGCACTGTGGTCGTGGACGAAGTCGACGATCCGTCGCCAGGCGTCGACGTGTTCCTCTTTGTACATGCCAGCACAGCCCGGCGTGATCCGCCCGTCCCGCTCGACGTCGGTCATTTCGGTGAACAGCAGCCCGGCGCCACCTTGGGCGCGGGTACCGTAGTGCACCAGGTGGAAGTCGCCCGGCGTGCCATCGTCGGCGCTGTACATCGACATCGGCGAGACGACGACGCGGTTGGCCAGTTCCAGGCCGCGCAAACGGAACGGAGTGAACATCGGCGGTGTGGCGGTCACTGGCCCACCTGCACGTCCGGCGAACCAGCGCTCGACCCTCTCGAGCCAGGCGCGGTCCCGCAACCGCAGGTTCTCGTGGCTGACGCGCTGGCTGCGAGTCAGCAGTGCATAGGTGAACTGTTCGGGTTCGAAATGGGTGTAGCGCGGCACGTTCTCGAACCACTCCATGGAGTTGCGCGCCGCGCTCTGCAGCTTCAGCACCTCGAGGCGACGCGCCTCCTGGTAGCCGTCCAGAGCCTCCTCGCGGCTCGCCCCGGAGTGAAGCCGCTCGGCCAGGTCGATGGCATCCTCGAACGCCAGCTTGGTGCCGGAGCCGATCGAGAAATGGGCCGTGTGCGCCGCATCACCCATCAGCACCAGGTTGCCGTGGTGGTAGCGGGCGCAATTGATGCGGGGGAAATTGAGCCAGGCCGAGCCACGCAGGTGGCGCGCATTGCTCATCAACGCCTCACCGTCGAGGTGATCGGCGAACAGCCGCTCGCAGGTGGCGATGGTCTCGTCGGTCGACATGCGGTCGAAACCGAGGCCACGCCAGGTCGCCTCCTGGCACTCGACGATGAAGGTCGAGGTGTCAGCATCGAAGCGGTAGGCGTGGACCCAGATCCAGCCGTGTTCAGTCTCGGTGAAGAGGAAGGTAAAGGCGTCGAAGCGCTTGTGCGTACCGAGCCAGACGAACTTGTTGGACCGCACGTCGATGTCAGGCTGAAACCACTCGGCATGACTATCGCGGATACGGCTGTTGATACCGTCGCTGGCGATCACCAGGTCGGCATCAGCATAGGCCTCGACCTCTTCGGCCTCGGTCTCGAAGCGCAACTCGACACCAAGTTCTTGTGCACGCTGCTGTAACAACTGCAGCAGCCGGCGGCGGGCAATACCGCAGAAACCGTGGCCGCCCGAAGTGACCACCTGGCCCTTGAAGTGGACATCGATGTCGTCCCAGTGGGCGAACTCGGCGAGGATCGCGCCGGCGCTTTCCGGGTCGTTGGCCTGCAGGTTGCCCAGCGTCTGGTCGGAGAAGACCACCCCCCAGCCGAAGGTGTCGTCCGACCGGTTGCGCTCAATCACCACCACCTCGTGGCCCGGATCGCGGACCTTCATCGAAATGGCGAAGTAGAGTCCCGCGGGACCGCCACCAAGGCAAACGACTCTCATCCAACCGGTCTCCGGTGCGTGCTGCCCCTTCAATCTAGACCGTCAAAATATTATTTTCAACCTAAAATATTTAAGGTCAAAATTGTTGCGCAGCAGCATCTGCAATGTTTCATCAATCACCATGCGGCGGTCGGATAGACCAGGGCCGCCTTGACATAAATTTAATTTGTTTTATTGTTAATTCAATTAATTTAGCGGGTGACGCCATCCAGTGAGCCCACGTCGATACCGATCAGACCGGCGCAAGGCCGCCACGGAAGAAACCAGGCGAAGGATCGTCGACAGCACGGTCAGCCTGCACGCCGAATACGGTGCGATCGCGACCACCTACGCCATGATCGCCGAACGCGCCGATGTCGCCATACCCACCGTGTACAACCACTTCCCCACCCTCGGGGACCTGCTCACGGCATGCACCGGTCAGGCGGCAGCCCACGCTCCATCCATCGAGCCAGAGATTTTCGCAGCTGCCAACGACATCGATTCCCGTTTGCTCGCCCTGCTCGACGCCCTGTTCGCCCAGTACGATTACTACGCCCCGTGGCTACGCTGGACTCTCCACGAGGCCCATGTCCTCCCCGTGCTGGCGGCATGGCTGCACCAGGCCGACGACCAACGGCGACAGCTCATCATTCGCGCCCTGGAGCCGGCATTCGGCACGACGCCACCCGCGGCACTGCTCGCACTATGTGAATCCCTGACCGATTTCCCCACTTGGCAACGGTTCGCCAGTGACCAAAACCCCCTGCGCAAGGAAGCGAAGAACACTCTTGTCGAGGCGCTGGTTCTGCTGGCGCGACAACATGGCGCCGACGTTGCCTCCGCATACGCCGGTAGTGAATCCCACCCCACGAGGGAAACCACATGATCACCAACCAAGAGTCTGGCACCCGCATCGACGAGATCGCACAAGACCTGTTCCGGATCAGCACGCCGGTCACCGCCATACCGGGCGGATTCACCTTCAACCAGTTCCTGGTGCAGGACGACGAACCGCTGCTGTTTCACACCGGTTTGCGCGGACTGTTCCCACTGGTAAGCGAGGCCATTCGATCGATCATGCCGCTGGAACGGTTGTGCCACATCTCGTTCTCCCACTACGAAGCCGACGAATGCGGCGCCCTGAACGACTTCCTCAAGGCCGCACCGAACGCCTCCCCGTTGTGCGGCCAGGTGGGCGCGATGGTCTCCATCGGCGACATCGCCGACCGCCCTCCGCGCGCACTGGACGACGGCGAGGTCGTGTCACTGGGATCGCACAACGTGCGCTGGCATGCCACGCCGCACCTGCCGCACGGCTGGGATTGCGGCTTCCTGATGGAAGAGACGACCGGGACGCTGCTGTGCGGTGACCTCTTTACCCAGGGCGGGGCCAAACACGAACCCCTGACCGGGAATGACATCCTCGAACCGAGCGAGGCCTTCCGCGGCAACATGGATTATTTCTCGAATACCAGGAATGCACGCTCGATGATCGAGCGCCTTGCGGCGTCGAACCCGACCACGCTGGCGTGCATGCACGGGGCTTCGTGGCAGGGTGACGGGGCAGCGATGCTGCGTGCCCTAGGCGACTGTCTTTGTGCCACCTATAGCGAAGCTGCGTAGCCGCATGACCCATCTATAGGGGCATGAAGGCGCCGCTCCTGCGGAGCTGGAATCTCTGCAGAAGGCCCGCCCTGTAGGTCGATACGGCCTCCGCTCATCGGGCATACAGGCGCACTTCAGCAGAACGACCGTTCAGGCGGTCACGGTCCGCGGCTTGCGCTCGAGGGTGACCAGCACCTCGCCGAGCCGAGTGCCCTGCTCATCGGCCAGTGCCGCCTCGCGCAGCCTGGCGACGGTCGCCGCCGCATCGGCAACGCCGGCCAGGTCGCTCGCATGCGCGAGGATGCGCTCGTAGGCGCCGTGACCACGGGCAAGCGTGTCGCCGTAGCCGCGAACCAGCGCTTGGCAGCGGGCCAGTTCAACGGCCAGGGCCGGATTGTTCGGCGCCACCGTCCGCACCTGCTCGAGCCACGCCTCGATGGCCGCCTGCTCGCGAGCGAAGCGTGGCGTCTTCCGTCGCCAGTTGCGCCCCCGCGCCAACAGCCAGAACTGCAGGTAGCCAAGGATGGTATGGGTGGCGACCTTGCGTCCATGGCCGACAAAACGCCCGACCAGCACCCGCAACCACGGCCACTCGAGCACCCGACGACCCCACGGTCCGGGCAGGCTGTCGGCGACCTCCTCGATCCGCGGGTGCAGGTACTCGGTGACGTGCAGTAACTGGTCCGGTGTTGCACCGACCTCTGTGCGGATACGCGCCATGCGCTCGGGCCGGCTCTTCAGGTCGGCGACGCGGAAGGTGTCTTCAAACGCCATCCACAGTGCCAGGTG
>QNFN01000212.1 GCA_003645555.1 Gammaproteobacteria bacterium
CAGATCACGTCATTGAAGATGTGTTGGCGCAGGGCGCGCAGGGTTTCCGGAAGGCCGTGGACGGTGACCGGCTCCGGCAGACGGTCGAAAACGCTGTCGAGCAGCAGCGGCAGGCAGGCGACGTGGTCAAGATGAGAGTGGGTCAGGACCACGTGGCGCAACCTGGCCATTTCGTCGAGCGACAGATCGTTGACACCCGTGCCGGCGTCGATCAGCACGTCGTCGTCGAGCAATAGCGCTGTAGTCCAGAGGCGCGAAGCGATGCCGCCACTGCAGCCGAGAATTTGCAACCTCATCTCAAATGCCCGTTTGCCCACTCGCGATCGTAACGACACCGGACGGTGTAGCTCAACGCAAGGTGCCACGCTTCCAATGCCAAACGCAACTGTGCGAAGATGATCGCGTCTGTTTTCGACGCTTTCCCCATGACTTTTATCGCTGTCGTCGCCTGCCTGTTTTACGCTGCTGCCGCGGTATTACTCGGCCGCCGCCTGCTGCGCGGCGCCAATGCCGCCGTGTTGTCGCGTCACCTGCCCCTGGCCCTGGCGGCGGCCGGCCTGCTGGTGCACGGCTACCTGGTGCTGACGACCACGATGGCAGGGGAGGGGCTGCGCCTCGGGTTGTTCAATGCCGGCTCCCTGGTCGCCTGGGTAGTGGCCTTGCTGCTCTCCATCGCGGCCTGGCGCATGCCGGTTGAGAACCTCGGTATCGCCATTTTTCCGGTGGCCGGGCTGTTAGCCCTTGCTGGCGCACTGGCCCCGGTAAGTGGCACGGTCATCAGTGGTGAAACACGCGGGCTCGATCTGCACATCCTCAGTTCGATTCTCGCCTACAGCCTGCTGACCATTGCTGCCTTCCAGGCGATCCTGCTCGCGGTCCAGGATCGGCACCTGCATAACCGCCAGCCCGGTGGCATCATCCGCGCCCTGCCTCCGTTGCAGACCATGGAGCGGTTGCTGTTCCGGATGATCGCTGTCGGCTTCATCCTGCTCAGTATTTCGTTGCTCAGTGGCCTGGTGTTCCTCGACGACATCTTTGCCCAGCACCTGATCCACAAGACCGTGCTGTCGATCGCGGCCTGGAGCGTGTTCGCACTGCTGCTGTGGGGGCGCTGGCGTCTTGGCTGGCGTGGGCGTATCGCGATTCGCTGGACCATTGCCGGTTTCGCCGTCCTGATGCTCGCCTACTTCGGCAGCAAGTTCGTCCTTGAGTTGGTACTGCAACGCATCTGACCCGGCCCTGGGCAAGCCCGTCCCGGGTGGCCCGGGAGACGGCTTGCCGCCGTAGCACCTGGCGAACCATCCGGGTAGCGCGGATACCATGCACCGATCCGGGTGGCCCGGGCGTTGACACTCCTCCTGGGTCACCGTAGAAAGAACGTACTCCATCACGCTTCGAGGCCTTTCTCCGTTGGACGACGTCCCCCTGAGCGTCCTGTTTCTGGTGCTGGCCGTACTGATCGTCCTGTCCGCGTTTTTCTCGGGCTCGGAGACGGGCCTGATGGTCCTGAATCGCTACCGCATGCGTCATCGGGCCCGCGAGGGGCATGCCGGTGCGAAGCGCGCACGGCGATTGCTGCAGCGGCCGGACCGGCTGATCGGCCTGATCCTGATCGGCAATAATTTCGTCAACATTCTTGCCTCGGCGATTGCCACCGTGATTGCCCTGCGCCTGTTCGGCCAGATCGGTATCGCCATTGCTACCGGTACGCTGACGCTGGTGATCCTGATCTTCGCTGAGGTGACGCCGAAAACCCTGGCCGCACTGCATCCCGAGCGAATCGCCTATCCGGCGGCATGGGTCTATACCCCACTGCTCAAGCTGCTCTACCCGCTGGTCTGGGTGGTCAACTGGATGAGCAACAATCTGCTGCGGCTGTTCGGCATCGATACGAATGCCCACGGTGAGCAACCCCTGACCGGCGAGGAGCTGCGCACGCTGGTACTTGAGGCAGGCGGCGGGCCACTGCCCAAGCGTTATCGGCGCATGCTGCTCAGTGTGCTCGAACTCGAGCGGGTCACCGTCGAGGACATCATGGTGCCGCGCAATGAAGTGACCGGCATCGACCTCGACGACGACTGGGACGACATCCTGCAGCAACTCGCCGGGAGCCAGTACGCACGGTTGCCGGTCTTTCGCGAGAACCTCGACCACGTGACCGGCTACGTCCACCTGCGCAAGATGCCCCGGCTGCTGCTGCAGGAGTCGTTCACCCGGGAGGATCTCGAAGGAGCGATCCGTGAGCCTTACTTTATTCCGGCCGGCACGCCACTGAACAAGCAACTGATCAACTTCCAGCGTACCAAGCGCCGCTTCGGCCTGGTGGTCAACGAATACGGTGACATCCTCGGCCTGGTTACCATGGAGGACCTGCTCGAGGAGATCGTCGGCGAGTTCACCACCGATCCGTCCGACACCATCAAGGATGTCTTCCCGCAGGAGGATGGCAGTTTCCTGGTTGATGGCTCGGCCACCATTCGCGAGCTCAACCGCAGCATGGACTGGCAGTTTCCGACCGACGGTCCGAAGACCCTCAACGGCCTGATCATCGACTACCTCGAGAGCATCCCCGAGCCGGGCACCAGTGTGCTCCTGGCCGGCTATCCGGTCGAAGTGATCCAGACCAAGGGCAACGCGGTCAAGATGGCACGGGTCTACCCGGAACTGCGTCGCAACTGACGACCGGACGGGTCGCGGCAGACGGCGAGCCGCTGCTACCATGCGGTTCATAAGAAGCGAAAACGGACGGTCAGGTAGCGCATGACCTGGCCACAAGAGGACGCCATGCAGACCAAGATCATCCTCGAAGAATCAGACATTCCGACCCATTGGTATAACGTCGTCGCCGACATGCCGAACCCGCCACCGCCACCGCTCGGCCCGGATGGCCAGCCGATCGGGCCGGAGGCGTTGGCACCGATTTTCCCGATGGCGCTGATCGAGCAGGAGGTTTCAGCCGAGCGCTGGCTGCCGATCCCCGAGCGTGTCCGCGAGGCGCTGCAGCTGTGGCGGCCGTCACCGCTGTACCGTGCCCATCGCCTTGAGCAGATGCTCGGTACTCCGGCGAAGATTTACTACAAGTACGAAGGCGTCAGCCCGGCTGGATCACACAAGCCCAACACTGCCGTCGCGCAGGCTTACTACAATCACGAGGCAGGCATCCGCCGATTGGCGACCGAGACCGGGGCTGGCCAGTGGGGCTCGTCGCTGGCCTTTGCCGGACAGATGTTCGGCCTCGACGTGCGCGTCTACATGGTCAAGGTCAGCTACGAACAGAAGCCGTTCCGGCGCTCGATGATGGAGACCTGGGGTGCCGAGGTGCTGGCCAGTCCGAGCAACCTGACCGAGTCCGGGCGCAAGATCCTTGCCGAAGACCCTGACTCCCAGGGCTCCCTCGGCATCGCCATCTCCGAAGCCGTCGAGGAGGCGGCGACCCACGAAGGCACCAACTACGCTCTCGGCTCGGTACTCAACCACGTCTGCCATCATCAGACGGTGATCGGCCAGGAGGCGAAAAAGCAGCTTGAGCGGGTCGGGGACTATCCCGACATGATCATCGGCTGTTGCGGTGGCGGTTCCAACTTTGCTGGCATCGCTTTCCCATTTCTCGCCGACAAGGCGGCGGGCCGCGAAGTGCGCCTGATCGCCGCCGAGCCGGCCTCCTGCCCGACGCTGACTCGTGGTCACTACGCTTACGACTTCGGTGACAACGCCGGCCTGACCCCGCTGATGAAGATGTTCACCCTCGGTCACGACTTCATGCCGCCGGGCATTCACGCCGGCGGGTTGCGCTACCATGGTGACTCGCCGCTGGTATCCCAGTTGTGCAAGGAAGGGATCATCGAGGCGGTTGCCGTGTCGCAGCTTGCGACCTTCGAGGCGGGCGTCCAGTTCGCCCGTACCGAGGGCATCATTCCGGCGCCTGAGTCGTGCCACGCCATCCGTACGGTGGTCGACGAGGCGCTGGCGTGCAAGGAGCGCGGCGAGGGGCAGACGATCCTGTTCAACCTCTCCGGTCACGGCCATTTCGACATGGCTGCCTACGACAGCTACTTCTCCGGCAAGCTCGAGGACTTCGAGTATCCGCAGGAAGCGATCGCCGCGTCCCTGCAGCACCTGCCAAAGGTCGGCTGAGCGCCGGCAACCCGTGCGGCCCCTAGGCCGACGTGGAACCTTACGGAGCGTGGCAATGACGGCACCCTACCTGCCAGTGTCTGTCCACACGACTGTCCGAGCACCTGCGCGTTGGAAATCGAGCGGCTGGCCGCGGACCGGATCGGCAAGGTGCGGGG